>CAJFOG010000032.1 GCA_904395785.1 uncultured Eubacterium sp.
AAATAGGGAAAGAAAATTGTGTAGGGTTTCCATCTTTTTCTGCTTCAACAGTTGCTAATTGATAATTCCCTTGCGCATCAGGATATTTCAATGTTTGTAAAGATGCTGTAATTGTTCCAAATGTCATTGGTTGAGTTGAAATGTATAATTGATATTCACCATTTTTCACAACTAATTTTGCCATTGGTAATAAAGCTGAATTTGCCATAGATGCTTGATCAGCTGTCGCGTTCCATAATGCTACAGGTAATTGATAAACTCCATCAGCTAATACATCACTAGTAGTTTCTTTTAATGCTTGCATTGCTGTTTTTAATTGTTCAACCGCAGAATTTACACTATCTGCAGTAGCATTTTTATCTGCATTTACTTCTTGTGCTTTCATTAATGCACTTGTTAATGCTGCATAACTTTCTACTGTGTAATTTGCTTCATCTAATCCTTGTACACTTGTGATTAAACTTTCTAATTCAGATTTATCAACTGTAGACTCTTCTACCCAACCTAATTTTAAACGTGCTGCTTGTGAATGTCCCATATATTCAACATTTACATCAAGGTAATCATCTAAGGTAGGTAATGTAAACATAAACTTGTCATCAGCTTTTGTCGCATTTACATATGATCCATCGCTTTGTTTAATTGCTAATTGGTCTAAAGTAGCTGTTACACCCATCGCACTCATTTCTTGCGTATATAAAATTACACGATATACCCCATTACTTACAGCTAATTGTGCACTCTTAATAACAGAAGCCGCCATAGATGCTTGATCTTTTGTCGCATGCCATAATGTTACATTAAAATCATAAAGACCATTAGTTAAATTATGTCTATCTAATAATGCTGCTGTACTAGAACTATCTGTAGTTGTTGAATCTGTTGTAGTATTCGCAGTAGCAGATGATACTGTATCAACACCAGATGTTGTTTCTGCAGATACAGTCATAGAAAACATTGATAATGACAGCACTCCTGTCATCGCAAACATAGTACTTTTCTTTTTTAAATTCATATAATTTCTCCTTCACTTTCAATTTGTTAGTTCTAGCTAACAAAATATCGATATAAAACACCACCTTTTGTAATTATACATAGTTAGTCATCTCTAACTGTGTATAATGTAACACGGTCATTTTTTTCAGTCAAATAATTCTTGTAAACCTAGTTACAACTTTTATGTAATATTTTATACGTGTATAAATAAAAAATAATGAAAAATATATCAAATAATAATATTATCATATACAAACATTGTATCGACATAAATTTTGACTGTACTTTCATTATATTTTTTCCATTTTCATATACCTTATTAAGTGTTTGAATTAATTTATCCTTACTATTTTGATCAATCATAAGATTTTGTATCCATTGTGTTATCTTACTTTCAAAATCTTCAGATGATTCCATTACATAAAATTTTTCATCTAAAAACGTTGGTATAGATAACTGATAATCGTTTGACACTTTCTCAACACTTCGATAAACTTCTTTATAACCATTATCATGAGAATAAGATATGATCTTAGGATGTAAATAATATATCCCCACTATAATTACTGTTAATGAAATCATGCTTATTTGTATAAAATATTTTATTTTTTTCATGTTACATCCTCCTCTATGGATACTCCTTCAACTTTTTCTGCATATACAAAATAACGATAATCTGTTGTGATTGCAGTAAAAGGATAGCATGTATACATTATTAATATCTCTTTATCTTGTTGTAACACTTCTGCTTTAAAATCAGTAGCTTTCATAATTTCTGTTTGATATACACGATACACAAAATTACCATAATCTGTTGTGATATATATTTTCTCTTGATCTTTTACATATTGTAAACCTTTAAAATTAGTTCCATTATGTCCTGCAAGTAAAATTGGTTTTCCTTCGCCAAATATTCCACTTCCTATATATTGTCCAACACCAATATCTAAAATATCCTCACTATCACCAAAATATATTTTTTCTTGCACACTACCTTCTTCACTTTGCATATATGCATACTCTTGTTTTACTTTTGGATAAGTAATAGAAGATCGTGAAATGATTGGTTGTCCTTCTATCTTTTCAGCCTCGTCTACATATCTTATTAACATATTTTTTGATACTTCTAATTGTTTATTTATTTCTTTTAAATTTTCATGTATATACCATATCCCAAATAATCCAATTCCTATACTAATTAATAATATACTTAACCTTTTTCTCATCATCTTTCACTCCTTGAAATAATTATATGAATCTTCTTATTTTATTGTCAAGAAATTGATAGCCTAAGCTAACACTTGTTTTAAAAAAAACATAGTATGATACATACTATGCTTCTTCTAAACCACCTAATAATTCTAATAAACGATTTAAATCATCGTCACCTTCATATTTAATTGTAATCTGCTTTTCATCTACTTTTACTTTTGTTTGAAACTTTGTCTGTAATCTTTCCTGCACATGATCTAAATGAAAATTACGTTCTTTTTTCGCTTGCTCTGGTTGTGGATCATTAATATTTTTTACCATTGTTTCAACAGCTCGTACACTTAAATGTAGTTGAATTGCTTTTTGTGCAACTTCTTCCATTAATGATGTATCTTTTAATCCTAATAATGCACGAACATGTCCCATACTTAATTCCTGATTCACCACATGATTTGCAACTACTGGAGGAAGTTTTAATAGACGAAGCATATTCGCAACATGCTCTCTAGATTTACCAATACGTCTTGCTAATTCTTCTTGTGTATATCCTAAATTTTTAATTAATTTTTCATACCCTAATGCTTCTTCAATCGCATTCAAATCTTCTCTTTGAATATTTTCTAATAAAGCAATTTCCATCATTTGACGATCATCAAATTCCATTAAAATTGCAGGTATTGTTTTCAATCCAGCCATTTTACTTGCGCGCAAACGACGTTCTCCCGCAATTAACTCATAACCTTTTACAGCCTTTTTCACCAAAATTGGTGTAAATACCCCATGTGTTCGAATAGATTCTGCTAACTCTTGAATCTTTTCTTCATCAAATGTTTTTCTTGGCTGATATGGATTTGGCTTTACCTCTTTAATCGCAACTTCAAAACGGCTATCTTCATGTACTTCAGTTTTTCCATTTTGAATGTCTTCCAACATATTTGTAACATCTCCACCAAAGATTTCACTTAATCCTTTCCCAAGCACACTCTCTTTTTTAGACATATCTACACCTCCTATCTTGTTTTCGCTTTCTTATTCATTCTGACAACTTCATTAGCTAAACCAGCATAAGCTTTTGCACCTTCACAACGGACATCATATTCAAAAATAGACATTCCTCTAGATGGTGCTTCACTTAGTTTCACATTTCTTGGGATATAATGCTTATATACACGATCTTTAAAATGTTGGCGTACCTCTTGTTGTACTTCTACACTTAATTTTGTACGTGCATCAAACATTGTCAACAACACACCTTCAATCATTAAATCACGGTTAAATAATTGTTGAACTAAACGAATTGTTAATAATAATTGTGTAACTCCTTCTAATGCATAATATTCACATTGCACAGGAATAATCACAGAATCAGCTGCAGTTAATGCATTTGTATTTAGAAGTCCTAAAGAAGGTGGACAATCAATAATAATAAAATCATATTCATCTTTTACTTCATCCAATTTCTTTTTTAATAACTCTTCTTTCCCAACTTCAAATTTCACCATTTGTAAATCTGCACCAGCCAAAGAAATATTGGCAGGTATGATATCAATTGGTGGTGAAGATAATTGTTTACAAATATCTTTCACATGGTAATCTTCCATAATAAGATTATATACAGAAAGCTTATCTTCTCCAACTCCTGCCCCAACTCCTTGTGTAGCATTTCCTTGTGGATCAAAATCTACTAATAATACTTTATTGTTTAAATATCCTAATCCAGCTGCTAAATTCAAAGAAGTCGTTGTTTTCCCAACGCCTCCTTTTTGATTAGATACAGCTATTACTTTTCCCATTGTATCAAACCTTTCTATTTTGGAATACGAATTGTAATTATCACATCATCCTCACGTTCTTCTTGTGATATTTGTGCATCACACCCTGTACGATTGATCATCCCTACTGCTTGATGTAATGTATTAATCGCAATCTTAATATTTTTACTTATCCCTTTCAACATCACTTTTTTCTTTTCTTCTTTAGGCTGTGCTTCGGCTTTCAACATACGCTCTGTCTGCGCAACTGTTAATCCTTTTTTCACAATTTTATGTAATGTTTCTTGTTGTTTTTCCTCATCTAGTCCAAGTAATGCACGTGCATGACGTTCCGTAATTTGCTTACTACTAACAGCTTCTTGGACTGTTTGATCAAGATTCAACAAACGTATCTTATTTGCGATAGAACTTTGTGATTTCCCCATTTTTAATGCTAACTGACTTTGATTAATACCAGCATATTTCATAATTTCTATATAGGATTTCGCTTCTTCAATCGCACTTAAATTTTCACGTTGAATATTTTCCACAAGAGCTAATTCTGCCATCTGTAGCTCATCTGCATCCATCACATTCGCAAGTACTTCTACAGCTCCATTTAAACGTAACGCTCGGAATCTTCTTTCACCTGCAATAATTTGATATGTTCCATTTACTTCTCTTACTGTTATTGGTTGAATTAAGCCATTTTCTCGTATGGATTGTGCTAAATCCATCAATGCATCTTGATCAAATTCTAATCGAGGTTGATAAGGATTAGGCTCAATTAAATCAATCGCAATCATCTTTGTCTGTTTCATATCGCTCCTCCTCACAAAGGATTTTTCTTAATTTGCGCAAATGCTCTTGGGTATTTTTTTGGTGTTGGTTTCACCTTTTCAAACACAAAGTTTATACGACAAGATCCATCTGATAATCTTTTCTCATCACGTTGCAATTCTTTACACCCTAGTAAAGCAATCGCTTTTTTTGCCTTATCATATTCTTCTAATGCATTCGCACCCTTTAATGCCAAAAATATTCCATGTTCGCGAACTAACGGAATACATAATTCTGATAACATCGTTAAGTTCGCAACTGCACGAGCACTTACAATATCAAAATATTCTCTATACTCTTTCGCATAATCCTCCGCACGTGCATGTACACAAGTAACATCCTTTAACTTCAGTTTTTCACACAACACTTCTAAAAATGTTATTCTTTTTCCTAGCGTTTCTACTATCGTAATCTTTAATTCTGGATATACGATTTTTAAAGGAATACTAGGGAAACCTGCTCCTGCTCCTACATCACAAAAGGAGCCCTCTAACTTCACATCAAAAGAAGGTAATACAGAATCTAAGAAATGCTTTTCATAAATTTCATCCACATCTGTAATAGCAGTTAAATTCATTTTCTGATTCCATTCAATTAACATTTCCGCATAATCCGCAAACTGCTTCTTCTGTATATCACTTAGTACAATACCATGTACTTCCATAATATGAAAAAAATCTTCTTTTTTAAAATTTTTAGACATAGTATCCCTCCAGCCTCTATATTATAACAAAAACATCAAGTGAACTAAACTATTACTTATCAAAAATTAGAAAACATATAAAAATTTTATACTTTCCCACACTCGATTTATTCAAATATGACTAAAAAATGTCAAATACAATCATTTCCATTCAAAAAGAAGCTGAAAACTCAGCTTCCTATTTTACTAATTCAAATAATTCTTTTGGTACTCCACACAATGGACATTTATAATCTTCACTTTCTTGCGTAATATCTCCCTCATAAATAT
>CAJFOG010000033.1 GCA_904395785.1 uncultured Eubacterium sp.
AACTATTTTTTATTAAATGATGTACGTATTGTCGATTCACCACATGACATGTATGTGTTAAAAATACATAGGGATTACGTTTTATCTCCCAATGATTTCTTACACCTTCAAGATAATTTCTAATTGCTTGTATACTTCGCTTATGCATGGGGACTAAGCGTTCCTTATCCCCTTTTCCTTTAATAGTCATATATCCTTGTTCCAAATGTAATTGGTTTAAGCGTAAATCACAAAGCTCACTTACACGCAATCCACATCCATACAATGTTTCTAATAAACACTTATGAAAAATATCTTGTTCACTATTACCAAAACTATTTAATAATGTTTCTATATCTTCTACATTAAAATAGTTTGGTAATTTTTTAGACATTTTATAACTTTCTAAATGCAAACTTGGATCATCTATCATTGTATAAGTCATAGCTAAATATCGATGAAACATTCGTATGACACTGACTAATCGATTTAAAGAACTATGCTTACGATGATTTGCTTGTATAGTTAAAAATTCTTGTATTTGTAAAAACGTAATTTGTTCAACATAACTGTATCCCTGCTCTTTCATATATGTAAGATATATCGTTAAATCGCTTTTATAAGATGAAATTGTAGACGAAGATTTATGTTCAACTACTTGTAGATTATGAATATAATCTGTAAATGCATCTTGCAGTTCCATATCATCACCACCTTATTATTTTATCATACCTTTATTTAAAATGGCATTGATTTGATTACATCCTTATAAATAATGTGGAGATAATACTTCTAGGTTAGCTTTCCCATCTTTTATAGCTTCTATTAAGACCGTATAAGCTGCTTGATCCTGTTTACGATATACAAATTGTATACATTTAGGTTCTAATCGATATTTTCTTAAGGAAGTAATAATATCACATAATCTATCTGCACGATGTACCATATAAAAGCGACCTTTTTCTTGAAGTAATTGAGAAACTTTATGTACTAACGTATCTAATGTCAAATACTGTTCATGACGCGCTATTTTTAAATAAGAAGATTCATTTACATTGCTATGTTCCTGCACAGGAAAATAAGGTGGATTACATATCACTACATCTATGTTATTTAACATAATATCTTTCACGTCACAATGAAAAAGTTCCACATTTTGAATCTTTGCTTGTTGCATATTATAATTTGCTACTTCGATTGCTTCTTGTTGGATATCAACACCATATAAAAATGATGGTTCATATTGTGCTGCAGCCAAAAGTAATGCGCCATTGTTTGTGCCAATATCTAATACTGTTTCTTTTTTATGTATACGCATAAAGCGAGCTAATAAACTTGTATCAATATTAATACGAAACATATCTTTTCTTTGATACACATAGATATCAGTTTTGTGAATATAATCATACGTATAGTTTGTTTCCATACATACCTCCTATAAATATATCGAATATTATACTATATTTTTAAATATATGGAACATAAAGATTACATTAAATTAAAAATTTTTATAAACTCAATCACAAGTGTTGATTGTAAATATGATCCTATTAGTAAAATAATGAAACATATCATAATATCATTTAAAACACTATTTAATAACTTTTTCATATCTAATTTTTCTTTACTTGTAGTCGTATACAATAAATACATAGATAATTGTATAGCACTTGCAGATATCAAATATGTTGCGAATAAATCAAATATCACTTGTGGTAATAACGTCATAACAATTCCTAAAATTCCTTTTAAGTGATAAGTGCATACAAATAATGCACAAGAAAACCCAATTTGTAAACCTTTTGTGAATACGATAAAACTGATAATAGGAATACCAATCATACTTGTTCCTAATAAAAATACAAACATGATAAATAAAATACCTTGGAAAAAATGACTTATAAAATAATCATATTTACTAACAGATGTATCAAGTGTTGTTAAAATGGAAGATAAACTTTGTGTATCAGAAACTTCTATATAGTTACTACATAATATCCCTACTATTATTCCAAAACTTACAAGAATCGTAATGTACAAGTAAACATTACGGTATTTTCTTAAAAAACCACGGTATAAATGTTTATTTTTCATATGATTCACCTCATTCTACTATATGAAAAAAAGAAAGTATTAGAAATACTTTCTTTCGTCATTTTTCTTCAATTTTTTCGCCTGTGAAGCTGGAATTAAGCCTGCTTGTGGTAACATTGCGTTTAATTCATCTAATACAGTATGTACATTATTTGTATTACTTATTTGTTCTTGAAACATACTCATTTGATCAATATGTTTTACATTACTATATAAAGACCCTAAACCGATCCCTAAATGACGAATAGGATTCCCATTATAATTGCGATCAAATAAATATAATGCAGTTTCCAATAACGTATATTCAT
>CAJFOG010000034.1 GCA_904395785.1 uncultured Eubacterium sp.
AATTATTTAAAATTAAACTCTGGATACAGGGTTGCTATGACTTGTTCGCCAGGTGGCTCTACAAGTACAACAGTTTTTGCTACAACTAACGAAGTAGGAATGACGTTAGGAAGTAATAGTGTTTCTATCAGCAGTTCAAATTATGTAGAGTTAAAGTCTAATTCTGGTGGAATCAAATTAGTATCAGGAGATAGTATCTTATATTTAGAAGGAAACGGAATTGGTTCAGGAAGATGTTTCAGACCGCAAGGGGCAAATAAGAATCAAATTAAATTAGGTGATACGAGTGCAGGTTGGTATAGACTCTATGCTTCATTATCTAATTACACAACTTCGGATATTAGAAAGAAAACAAATATCAAAGAATATGATAGCAGGTTTGAAAGTATGTATATGGACTTAAAACCTATCACATATGAACTAATTTCTGATAGAGGACAATCACATTGTGGATTTATCGCTCAATGGACGAAAGAAGCAATGTTAAAAAATAAAATATTAGATAGTGAATTTGGTGTATATATTCATGAGAACGATGAATATGGGATGGCGTATGAAGAAATGGTATCTTTAAACACTCATATGATTCAGAAAACTATTCTAAGAGTTAATAAACATGATGAGGAAATATCAAAATTAAAAGATGAAATAAAACAATTGCAAGCAAAATTGAATGCATATGAAAATGGAACAATGGAGGTAAGAACATGGCAAGCGTAATATCAGAAACATCAAGAGTAATTACAATCAATAATAGAATTAAAGTGGATGGGGTTATCGTTAGATATCAAGAAGCACGTATCGATAGCGAAAATCCAAATAACTTATTAATCAACTCTTATTACGGGTCAGAACTAAACGTTATGGAGTTATACAAAAATAATAGAAGTGAAGTAAGAGCAAAAGAAAATGAATTTGAGGATTATGTGTTTACAGAACAAGAAAAACTAAAGTCAGAATCAAATGAGGAGGTAGCATAATATGAAATTATTTGAATTAGTGAATGCACAAGGTGTTTTAGTTGAGTTGAATAACTGTAAATCATTATCAGCAGTAACTGCATATCGTATTTCAAAAAATATTAAGTTGTTTGAAAATGAATTAAAGTTATATGAAGAACAACGCATGAAGATGTTAAAAGATTTAGCAGATAAAGATGAGCAAGGTGAACCTATTGTAAAAGAAAAAGAAAACGGACAAACAGAATATGTGTTATCCGAAGAAAATAAAAATAAATTGGCTGAAGAACTTTCTAATTTATTAAATGAAGAAGTGAATGCAGAATTTAAAAAGATAGAGTTGGAACAGTTAAATAATGTTTGTTTATCTCCAGCACAGATTAGTTTAATAGAATTCATGTTAGAGGTAGAATAAATGTTATGCGTAAATATAGCTTTAGATGGCAGTGTTGATGTAGAAAAGATTGAATTAGGAAATCAGTATGAAAATAACGATGAAACAATTCAGTTTGCTCTACCTGATAAATTTAAAAATTACCATAAATACATTATCGCAGTTTATAAAGATAAGAAAACTACACGCCTTCTCCCTTTAAATAATGATATTTTGATTGTAACATCAACAATTACGGCATTATCAGGATCATGGTATATGTATGTTATGTGTCGTGAGAACTCAATAGATTTACTTAGTGAAAATATCGATATTTCTCCTAAAGGGACAGAACATGTATTTTTATCAGATGAATTTATCGGAGTTGTTAACACATCTAAAATAAAAAGTGAGGTATTTGAAAATACAAGTATGGATGCAAATCTGAAAAATGTTTATGATGATTTACTTGAATTAAAAGAGAAGTTGCAAAATATAAAAGACGGAGTAACGCCCAATTTAACAATAGGTAATGTTACAACGTTATCTAGTGATGAAGAGGCAACCGCAACCATTACAGGAACTAAAGAAAATCCTGTTCTTAACTTAGGTATTCCTAAAGGTAAAGACGGCGAAGTGGTGACAAGTGAGGGCACACCAATTCCAACCAAGGATACTTACGGAGAGAAGTTAATCGCTGAATACATTCATCAAGGCAACCAAGAAATTCACTTCACAGAATTTGACTGGGAGACAGGAATAGGAACAACTAGCGAGCCTCATGGGTTGAAGAATAACACTGATGTAATGATAGTGCCTAATGATTGGTATACGGGGAATTGGGCTAATATTAAACACATACCATTTGAATGGTTATCTCACACCGGAAAGATATATGTAATACCTATTAATGAAACGCAATTAAAAGTGGTACAAAAAGACCAAACCACATTATTTAGTTTGTCTAATTCTATTAGTCAACTTCCTTTAAATGCTACTATGTTTCATTTCGAGATACCTACAAATTGGTTGATTAAAAATCTTAATACGAACAGTTTAAGATTTAAAATTGATATATACGGACTGTATAGAGCTCACCATTATAGATACATGTATTTTAATGGTAGATTAAAAAACGAACCCGTAGGCACC
Source organism: uncultured Eubacterium sp. (assembly GCA_904395785.1). Classification (GTDB taxonomy): domain Bacteria; phylum Bacillota_I; class Bacilli_A; order Erysipelotrichales; family Erysipelotrichaceae; genus Amedibacterium. The sequence continues at coordinate 2,485 of CAJFOG010000034.1, forward strand.
GATAAATATTTGGCATATATAACAGAATATTTTAATGCACCACGTGTACAGAATTTGTTACCAGCAACTTATCACGGTTTAATAGGCACGAACACTATTGAAGTCAATTTCACATTAAAAAAAGCGTGGGTTTACAAAATAGATGGATATTTTAAAGGGCAACGCCCGTATGCACAATCTCCATACGAAGATAAAGTAACAGAAACCATTAGACAATTAATTCCGGATAATCGTGATATTGTTGAAATAACCACTATAGGCAATAGCAATGGATATGCATTTTTAGCTAACCAAAGTCAAATAAGAATATACGCAATGAGTGAGGAACCACAAGATGAGTAAAATGACAGTTTATGACGTTTCAACAGGTAAATATGAAACAATTGAAGTAGAAGATACACCAGTTATAGAAGATGAACTAATTGAACAACCTAAAACAGAAATAGAGTTGTTACGTGAAGAAAACCAGCAACTCAAAAAAGACGTAGAAGTAATGCAAGAAGCATTGCAAGACTTGATTTTAATGACATTAGGAGGTGAATAATAATGGCAACATTTTTAGCTTATCGAATTATGAGCGGTAGATTAACATTTGCGGAAGTTCCTGTAAAATTAAAAGAACAAGTTAGAAAAATACTTGAAGAAGAAGGATGTGGAGATTTAGCAGCGTAATCGCTGCTTTTTCTTTTGTCCTAGAAAGGAAAATACACGATGAAAGAATTGATTTCTAAAATAACAAAACTAATTGATGTTAAGTCTATTATGACATTAATTTTAACAGTTGCTTTCGTAATGTTGGTTAGTAATGAAAAAGTGGATGGTCAACAGTTCATGGCAGTTTTCACAATGGTTGTTGGTTTCTATTTCGGTACACAAAGCAAGAAAGGAGGTGGATGATATGCAAGAGATTATTGCACAAGTGATTAGCTATCTATTTGCATCATTATTTGTAGTAGAAGTAACTCCTATAAAGGTGTCACCACTTAAATGGTTAGGTAAAAGATTAAATGGAGATATGTTGGATCGTATTGAACGACTAGAAAAACAATTTCTTGATGGTAAGGTAGATACTATGCGTACTGAAATATTAGACTTTGCAAACTCGTGTCGAAATGGTAGAAAACATACATTTGAGGAATGGGACCATATTATTGAAGTATTAGGAAAATACGAACGTATATGTAAGGATCATAATATTGAAAATGATAAACTGCCATTAAATGCTAGATATTTAAGAGAGTTACACTATATACTATCAATCGATGGAAGATTTGAAGAGAAACGTAAGAATGGAGAACTACTTGAAGTTGAGTAGTTCTTTTTAAATCCTAAGAAAGTAGAGGTAAATAAATTATGGATAATGCAAAATTTTTAGAAAAATGTAAAGAGATATTAGTAGATTATTTCAATGAGAATGTAGATAAAACAGATAATTTCGAATTAACAGAAGATGATGTTTACGTGGTTTGGAGTTGTAAAACTCTTCAAAACAATAAAGCATTGTTGAGTACAAATGTACCTGATGGAATGTATTACGAGATTACTTTCAATGGAGACAAAAACGAATTATATTTTGATGCTTATAAAAAACACGCAAATAAATGTATTAAATTATAGGAGATGATATTATGAAAAAAGGAAAAACTTATTCAAATAATGGAACACAGTATGCAATGATGCCATATAGTATTATGCAAATTACACAACCTGAAAATGGTTCTTTTTCTCATGCTGGTGCTATGGCATGGGATATTGCTTCAGGAACTGCAGGTAGACGAGATGCCTATTATGCACCTTGCGATATGAAATGTGTTGCAGTAGATAAAACATATGCATTTACATGGTGGCAATCAGTAAATAAGGTCCAAACTGTTAAACATGGATTAACACATATTACCATTATGATTGGCCATGATGATGAAATTAATGCATATCCAGGTATGACAATTAAACAAGGTACACAAATAGCTAACATGGGTACAGGTGGAAATGCTTCAGGAGTACATAGCCATATCGAAGTATCACCAACCAAAGAAAATAC
>CAJFOG010000035.1 GCA_904395785.1 uncultured Eubacterium sp.
AGATGGTAAAATATGGTTTTGTACGAATAATCAAAAAGATGTATTTAAAGATATGCAAGAAAATCCAGAAGTAGAGATTTGTGTATCTTCCAAAGAATACGCATGGCTTAGATTGCATGGCAAAGCTATTTTTGAAAATCGTAAGGAAGCGAAGCAAATGTGTATGGAAAATCCTATTGTGAAAGGGCAATATGGATCAGCAGATAATCCGATTTTTGAAGTATTCTATTTAGAAAATGTTCATGGAATACTTGCGGACTTTAGTGGAAATCCACCGTATGAATTTTAATCTTATTGATGAAAATGTAAGTATTATAGCTCAAAGGTATTTATCTTTGAGCTACTTTATTACAGTAAATTAAGCAAAAGAAGGTGTGTAACATGGTTTTCAATAAAATAGATAATAAAACGTTTATTCAAGGATTAAAGCAACATTTAGAAAATTGTGATATGATTCTTATTGGTGCAGGTTCAGGATTATCTACGGCAGCAGGTTTTACATATGATGGGAAACGTTTTGAAACATATTTTAAAGATTTTATAAAGAAATATCAGTTAACAGATATGTATTCAGCAGGATTTTATCCTTATGTATCGTTAGAAGAGTATTGGGCATATTGGTCAAGACATATTTATTATAATCGTTATGTAGATGCCTTAAATAATACTTATGAGTTATTATATCAGCTAATGAAAGATAAAGATTATTTCGTATTAACAACTAATGTAGATCATCAATTTCAAAAAAGTGGATTTGATAAACAACGTTTATTTTATACACAAGGAGATTATGGTTTATGGCAATGTGCGAAGCCGTGTCACCAACGAACATACGATAATGAGAGCGTTGTAAAGAACATGATAACACAACAAAAACATATGAAAATACCTACATCTCTAATACCGCGTTGTCCTAAGTGTCATGAACCGATGAGTATGAATTTACGATGTGATCAAACATTTGTCCAAGATGAAGGATGGTACGCAGCACAATGTAGATTTGAACAATTTTTAAAAAGATGTGGAGATCGATATGTAGTATATTTGGAGTTAGGTGTTGGAGGGAATACGCCTAGTATTATCAAATATCCATTTTGGAAGTTAACATCTTCTAATGAAAAAGCAATTTATGTTTGTATCAATCAAAATGAGATAGTATGTCCTAAAGAAATACAACAACGTTCTATTTTAATTCCTGCTGATATTCATCAAGTGCTACAAGATATATTGGATGAGGAGTAAGCATATGAATCAAAAGGAAAGGCTAACATATCTGGTTACATATTTATTAAAAGAAGCAAAATATCGAATGACGATTCCTGAAAGTCAAGAGGAGTTATTTCAGTTATATCGTGCTTTGGTTAATATAAGACTGGCTAAACCAATTGCAATGGAGTTTTTAAAAATACAAGATAAAATGCTAAAAGAAGAAACAAAAAGAAAAGGTATTGTGTCATTTGATACTGTAGATGACAATATAATTTTATGGAAAGGTGATATTACACGATTAAAAGTAGATGCTATTGTGAATGCTGCTAATCATCAAATGGAAGGTTGCTTTTTACCTGGACACAACTGTATTGATAATATGATTCATACATTTGCAGGTGTACAACTAAGAAATGAATGTCATCAGCTTATGCAAGAACAAGGAGTTTTAGAAGAAACTGGTAAAGCTAAAATTACAAAAGCGTATAATTTACCTTGTCACTATATTTTACATACAGTAGGTCCAATTATAAAAGATGAAGTAACAAAGCAAGATGAAGTTTTATTAGCTTCATGTTATGAACATTGTTTACAACTTGCAGAAAAAAATAATTTGAAAACTATTGCTTTTTGTTGTATATCAACAGGAGTATTTTGTTTTCCAAATGAAAAAGCTGCAAAAATTGCGATAGAAACTGTGCAACGTTACATGAAATACTCCTCCATTGAAAAGGTCATATTTAATGTTTTTAAAGATATAGATGAAAACATTTATCGAAAGTTACTATATAAATAAAGTATAATAATTATAAAGTAAATGTAGTAATATTGTATTTAAAGATATACAGATTGGAAATGCTAACATCAAATACTGTCAATTTAAAATTGGTAGTATTTTTTCATATATTAGATAAAAATTAGAGGGTATGATATACTAATTATAAGATGAATAGAGAAAGGAGAAGATTGTATGAAACAAGTACCAATTGGGATAGAAAATTTTAAGACACTAATTGATGATAATTATTATTATGTAGATAAGAGTAATTTAATCAAAGATTTATTAGGAAAAATGGTAGTCTTATATACAAGGCCAAGAAGATTTGGAAAGACATTGAATATGAGTATGTTGAATTATTTCTATAATATAAAAGAAAAAGAAAATGCCTATTTATTTAATGGATTAGATATAAATAAAGATGATGAAGTTATGAAGCATCAAAATAAATATCCAGTGATTTTTCTCTCTTTAAAAGATATGAGAAAAGACACATTTGAAAGACAAATAGAAAAGTTTGAATCTATGGTGTCAAAAATCATAAAACAATATACAGAGCTACTTAGTAGTAGTCAGTTAGATGAGTTTGATAAAAAAATGTTGTTAGCATATCGTAATAGAGAAAGTAGTAGAAATGATGTAGAAGATGCGTTATTAAATATATCAGAATGTTTAGAGAAATATTATGGAGAAAAAGTAGTGATATTAATAGATGAATATGATGTACCTTTACAATATGCATATATTCAAGGATACTATGATGAGATGGCAAATTTTTTAAGAAATGTATTTAGTGCAGCATTAAAAACTAACTCGTCTTTACAATTAGGAGTACTCACAGGTTGTTTACGAATCGCAAAGGAAAGTATTTTTACAGGGTTAAATAATTTTATGGTATATTCTATATTAGACTATGAACCAGAACCAAGATATGGATTTACAGAAAAAGAAGTAGAAACTATGCTAGATGCATATGGATTTTATAATCATATGAAAGAAGTAAAAAGATGGTATGACGGATATATGTTTGGAGAGCATGAAGTATATAATCCATGGAGTACAACCATGTATATAGAGAAACAATTAATGAAAGAAACACAGCAAGCAGAATCATTTTGGGCAAATACAAGTAGTAATGACTTGGTAATAAAGTATATAAAAGAAGCTGATCGCAAACTAAGAGAAGAATTTGATGTCTTAGTAAATAATGGAAGTATTATAAAGAAGATAAAACCAGAATTAACCTATCGAGAAATGGATGAAATAGATAATATATATTCATTTTTACTATTTACAGGCTATTTAAAGATTGGAAACACAATAAATAGAGAAGAAAATATATATGAATTAAAAATTCCAAATAATGAAGTAAGAAAAGTATATACAAATCAGTTTGAACAATATTTTAAAGAATATCAAAAAGAACATAAACATGAATTTATGAATGCACTAGAAAGTGAAGATACAAATACAATCAATGAAATATTAAATGACATCTTATTTAGAAGTGCAAGTTATTATGATAATAAGGAAAGTTTTTATCATGGCTTTATCTTAGGGTTATTAAGTGATTATGAAGTATTATCGAATGAAGAAGCAGGAAGTGGGAGATTAGATATTGTTATACGACCAAGAAAGATAACAAAGAAAGTAATCATTATTGAATGTAAACATGTGAATGATGAAGATGCATTAGTAACTGAAATTATGCTATTGAACAAATTAAAGAAAAACACTATATGGAAAAACCAGCATATCAAATGTATGGTGGAGTTGTTGCATATGGAATCGCC
>CAJFOG010000036.1 GCA_904395785.1 uncultured Eubacterium sp.
AATAATGATAGCGTGTTTTTTAATTCGAATATTAAGATATGATATACTATACATAACTATGTATATTTATGTTCTCTTACTTTATCTACTATATGATGATAGTATACTTACTATTTATAAAAAAAGCTATCTGAACTAATCTTGATAATTACAACTCTTAATAGATAATTTCGCTTTTAGAGCATACTAAACATCACTCTTCACTACATAACAATGCTTCTTACAAAAAGATATACCATAACCTATATAACTTTCATATCCCTCATTCTCAACCATTTCCTCATATCTTTTATCTTGTATTTGTACAGCACCTTGTTTCGCAGCCTCTCTTAATAACCTTAGAGACTGTACGTGTTTGCATTCAATAATAATTGCCTTTTGATCAATGTCGTCTGGTAATAATATAATATCAAACCTACCTTCTCCACTTTCTTTATTAGATATGACTGTATATCCATCTATTCCTTGAAACATCCCAACTAAAAAACCATGATAAAAGCTCTCTTTATTATCATAATAACTAACACTTACACTCAATATCTTATTCAATACTTTCTTTATCTTTTCTAGATTCCCATCTAACATTGCTTGTATAAATATAGGCCTTTCTGCTTGTTTTACTTCTTTAAAGTATTCATTGAATTGATTCCTATATACCTTTCTAACCTCTTCATTTGGTATCTTTAATTCATATCTATCATTAACAATATCTACTACTTCTACTATCTTTAAATACCCTGTAAATAATAAAAATGAATATATATTATTTAGATTATCCATTTCTCGATATGTTAATTCTGGTTTTATCTCTTTCACAATACTTTTTTTATTCATTAATGTATCAAAATCTTGTCTCATTTGGGAATCCCCATGTGTTATATACTGCATGACAATGTCATTTCCACTCGTATTTGCCCAAAAAGATAATGGTTTTTTATTAGATGTTCTACTTGCTTGATAAACATATTGGATAATACTCCATGGATTATACATTTCTTGTTTCCCAAACATATATCCATCATACCATGTTTTTACATCTTCTTCATATGCTAATAAATTATAATCTTTTAATATTTGTTTTACTTCTTCAGGGGTAAATCCAAAATATTGCGAACTGATCTCTTCACTAATACCATATACACTAAAATTATTTAACCCTGTAAATATACTTTCTTTCGCTATACGTAAACATCCTGTTAAAATTCCTCGTTTTAATGCTTTATTCGTTTTTAATGCTGCACTTAAAACATTTCTCATTAAATTCACCATTTCATCATAATAACCATATAAATATGCATGTTGTAAAGGTACATCATATTCATCTATTAAAATAATTACCTTCTCATTATAATGTTTTTGTAAACATTCTGATATAAATTCTAATGCTCTTCCTAGTTGTGCTAAATTTATATTTCCATCTTCATATGATTCTAATTTAACTTTTTCTTTATCTTCTAATTTATCACTTTTTTTCAATTCACTATACTTTCTCAATATTTTTGCGATAATTTCTTTGAAATCATTCATTTGTTCCTCAAAATTAAACTGTTTCATTCCTTTGAATGTGATACTAATTACAGGATACTTATTTTGTTCCTCCATCACTTCTTTATGTTTACTAATTTCTAATCCATGAAACAAATAAGCATTATCTTTTTCTTTTACATTATAAAAATACTCTATCATACTCATATTTAAAGTTTTCCCAAATCTTCTAGGCCTTGTATATAGTACTACTTTTTCAGCATGTAAATCTTTTAATAACCCTGTTTTATCAATAAAATAACATTCATCTACTAATTCTTTAAAATCTTCCACACTTTTTGCTAGTTTCTTCATACAACAACCTCCATTCTTTTTTCTTAGTATATCATACCCTATTATTTTCATCCATAGACATATCTATTTAAAGCGTTAATTTAAATCACAAAAGGTTGCATAGCTTATACAATACTACACAACCTTTTATTCGTATCTTATTTTTTAATTAATGATTCATTCCAATGTTCATTTGGCGCAACTTCTAATAAGTCTGCAACTGTAGATGCTACGTTAGATAATCCTAAGTTTTCATCTTGTTTTAACTCTACATCAGCACCATATACGATAAATGGAACTTTGTTTAATGTGTGTGAAGTTTTTGCTTTTAATGGAGCATCTTCTTTCTTTTTCTTTTCGTACATTTCATCCGCATTACCATGGTCAGCAGTTACTAATAAAATACCATTTACTTTATCTACTGCTTTCATTACACGTGCAAGTTGTAAGTCAACTGATTCTACACCGATTACTGTAGCTTCAAAGTTTCCAGTGTGTCCTACCATATCTCCGTTAGGGTAGTTTGTACGTAAGAAATCATAGTTTCCTGATTCAATAGCCGCTACTAATTTATCAGTAATTTCTGCTGCTTTCATCCATGGACGTTGATCAAATGGAACTACATCAGATTTAACTTCTTCATAAGTTTCTAATGTTGCGTCAATTTTTTCACTACGGTTTCCATTCCAGAAGTAAGTTACGTGACCATATTTTTGTGTTTCACTAATTGCATATTCACGAATTCCATGTTTACATAATTCTTCTGTCAATGTGTATTGAATTTTTGGAGGGTACGTTAAGAAGTTATAAGGAATGTTTAAGTCTGCATCATATTGTAACATTCCTGCAAACATAACGTTTGGCACACGTACACGATCAAATTTATCAAAATCTTCTCTATCAAATGCTAAAGAGATTTCCTGTGCTCTATCACCTCTAAAGTTAAATAATACAACACTATCTCCATCTTCAATTGTACCTACTGGTGCACCATCTTTTGTAATTACAAATCCTGGTAAGTCTTGGTCTACAACCCCAGATTCTGCACGATATGTTTCGATTGCTTCCGTTGCAGATGCAAAAGTTCTACCTTCTCCAAGAACGTGAGTTTTCCATCCTTGCTCAACCATATCCCAGTTTGCTTCATAACGATCCATAGTGATTGTCATACGACCACCACCACTTGCGATACAAGCATGGAAGTTATCATCATTTAATTCCGCCATGAAGTTTTCAATATCTTCTACATATAGTAATGCACTAGTTTCAGGTACATCACGACCATCTAATAATGCATGTATACGAACTTCTTTTACACCATCAGCTTTTGCTTGTTTCATTAACGCTTTTAAGTGATTAATGTGTGAGTGTACGTTTCCATCAGATAATAATCCAATAAAATGCATTTTTCCATTTATACAGTTTTTTACTAAACCTTCCCAAGTTGGGTTTTTAAAGATTTCTCCAGATTCAATATTTTCATTTACTAATTTAGCACCTTGAGAATAAATTTGTCCACATCCTAATGCATTGTGCCCTACTTCACTGTTTCCCATATCTCCATCAGAAGGAAGTCCTACCGCAAGTCCATGTGCTTTAATTTCAGCATGTGGGCAAGTTTCCCATAATTGATCTAATGTTGGAGTATATGCTTTTTTTACTGCATTTCCAAACTCTGATTCATTAATACCAATACCGTCCATTACGACTAATACTACCGGTCTTTTACTCATTGTATTATACCTCCTATTTACACATATAATATACCACTTCACGATACATTACGCAATCAAAAGCCAAAGGTTATATCCTTTAAAATTCTACCCTTTACATATTATTCTATCTATAATAAATTGTGAAAAAGAAAACCACATATTACTATGTGGCATCTGTTGTAAAAGTATACACTGTTTTTTGTGTAAAAGGATGTTGTTTATCATGTATTGCACATACATTTATTCCATCAAGATTTAAACTATTTGGTATCTCTTGTGGTTCCAATGCAAGTGCGAGATATGGCTCTGCTTGTTTTCCTTGATTTAGGATAAAAGAATCATCAAAAAAGTTAGCACTATACACGACAACACTTGGTGCAGTTGTTTCAATCTTTAAATGACGACCACTTTGTTCATCGTGCATTTCTATCACACCAGCTGTGAGAATAAAAGGCATATCTAATCCTTTGGTCCATGTATATTCTTCTTCATCTTTTTCTAATATATCTTGTAAAAGCCTTGGTGTTGTAAAATCAAATGTACTTCCTTTTTCAATATCCACAACTTTATATGGATGTCCTTCCTTCGCTATCTTTACTTTTTTTAACGCATCCATATATAAAGTTTGTGATGTGATATCTCTTTTTAAATCTCCAGATAAATTAAAATACAAGTGTGATGTCATATATAATGGCATTTTTGATTGAGGTGTCGCATAAAAATCCATAATTAGTCGATTGCCTTGAATCTTATATATCACATCATACACAACGATTCCTTTTGGATATCCATCTTCTTCATGGGTTGTTTCTAAATGAAAGTGTAAACAATCTTTTGTTTTTTCCACATCGAATAGTTTCATTGATATTCCACTATTCCCTCCATGAAGATGATGTACACCTTGTAAAGATAATTGTTGCATCTTTCCATCTAATTCATATGTTCCATAAGCAATTCTTCCAGCAGTTGGCCCTACTACCGCATTTAAATATGGCTCTGGTTTCTGTACATAGTCTTCCTTATGTTGAAAAGCTGCCACAACATTTTCTTTATTTCCCTTTTTATCTTTTGTATAAATCCCTGTGATAATTGCCCCATAATTTAACACAGTTAATTTTAATTCATCATTCTCAATGACATATTCTTTCATGTCCTTTATATTCATATTATCCCTCCAATGCATGGATAAATCTTAAAAACCCTTCTTGTCCTTGTTGATCTTGTTTATACACACCAGCATCTTCTAGTACATGTAGAAAAATTTCAGATACTCTTGTTTGTAAGAGCATATAAATCTCTTCCTTTGTTTTTCCAATACACTTTGATTGTAGAGGTTGTATCCAAGATGCATGAATTTGTAGATGTTCTTGTAATGGCTCATGTTCATATAAACAAATTGTTAGCTCTTCTAATTGTTTTTTTAATCTTGATGGTAATACTGCTAACCCCATAACCTCAATTAATCCTATATTTTCTTTTTTTATCGCATGCCATTGTTTATGAGCATGGAAAATTCCATCAGGGTGTTCTTCACTTGTACGATTTTCACGCAATACCAAATCTAATTCGAAATCATTATCTTTAAAGCGTGCAATTGGTGTAATCGTATGATGAAAAGTGCCATTGGTAGATGCCATAATCTCTAAACTTTCATCACTATACTGTTTCCATTTATTTAATACATTACATGCAAATTGTACTAATTCCTTTTCATCTTTACTTCGACAGCGAATCACAGACAATGGCCAATATACTCTTCCATAAGATACACTAGAATATTGATTACTTTGTATCCTTTCTAATTGTTTTGCCTGTTCCATCGCAAATGTATATTTACCACCTTGATAATGATCATGAGATAAAATACTACCTCCTACAATTGGTAAATCTGCATTGCTTCCAATGAAGTAATGTGGAAATTGTTTCACAAAAGAAAGTAAACTTTCAAATGTACGCTTTTGAATAGACATTGGAATATGTTCTTTATGAAATACAATACAGTGTTGATGATAGTATGCATAAGGTGAATATTGCAGATAATACGGTTCATTTTCCAAAGATAATGGAATGATTCTTAGCGTATCTCGTGCTGGATGAGAAGCATGCCCTGCATATCCTTCGTTTTCTTTACACAACAAACATTTAGGATAGCTACTTGTAGGCATTCTTTTCGCTTTCTCAATATCTTTTGGATCTTTCTCAGGCTTAGATAAGTTAATCGTAATATCCAATTGACCATACTTTGTATCAAACTTCCATCGTTTATCTTTTTGTATTCGATCTACTCTTACATAATTGCTTGCACAACTCATATCATAGTATGCTTGTGTTGCTTGTTCTGGAGAACTTGCATAATCATCATGAAATTTCTTGATAACTTCTGATGGTCTAGGCATCAAACAGTTCATAATCTTTGTATCAAAAGCATCTTTACTATCCTGTGTATCTTCAATAAGTCCTTTGGTTACAGCATGTGCACACATTTCATCTAATACTTGTTGAAGGGTGAATTCTTTCTCATCATCTTGTGTAGGCTTTAATTCTGTAAGTTCTAATATATTTAAAATTTGATTTTGTACATAAATTGTATCTTCACTATAAAATAATTTATGTTTTAAACCATAAGATACTAACCAATGAATCAATGCATCCATACTAACAAACCTTTCTCGCACCATCTCCAATAGATGCAATATAGAAGTCAGGTGCATATCCAATCACTTCTGTATATTCTTTACTTACGTTTGTTTTAAATTCTTCAATCTTATCATTTTTCACTAATGCAATTGCACATCCACCAAAACCTGCACCAGTCATACGTGCCCCAATAACACCATCTTGTTTCCAAGCACTTGAAACTAAAGTATCTAACTCTTTCCCTGTTACTTCATAGTCATCACGTAGTGAAATATGAGAAGCATTCATTAGTTTACCAAATGTTGTAATGTCATTGTTTTCTAATGCTGTTATTGCTTCCTTTACACGTTCATTCTCACTAATCGCATGTTTTGCACGTTTAAGAATCACTTCATTTTTTATATAATGAGATATTTCTTCAAATTCTTTCACAGATAAGTCACATAATGTTTGTATATCTTTATGTTTTTGTAGAATTGCCAACGCTTCTTCACATTCACCTCTACGCTCATTATATTTAGAATCTGCTAGTCCTCTTTGTTTATTTGTATTCATAATAACAATACTTGCATCATCTAATTGTACTGGTGCATATACATATTCTAAAGTTGCAGTATTTAACGCAATCGCATGATTCTTTTTCCCCATACCAATAATAAATTGATCCATGATACCACAATTTACCCCAATAAATTTATTTTCTGCTTTTTGCGAAATCTTAACAATTTCTACCATATCAATAGAAAGGTTGCACTCTTCTTTACAAATTGTCCCTATTAATACTTCTAAAGAAGCACTAGATGATAAACCTGCACCATTAGGAATATTTCCTTCAAGTAAGATATCAAAACCTGTTAAGTTATAGCCCTCTTCTTGTAAGAAGTACATAACACCTTTCGCATAGTTTGCCCAATCATCTTTTTTATCAAATACCAATGCATCTAATGATACTTCCACAATTCCAATGTTTTGAAAGTTGTTGGAATATAATCTTACTATTCTATCCTCTCTTTTTCTCACAACTGCATATGTCCCATATGTGATAGCACATGGAAATACCATACCACCATTATAATCTGTATGTTCCCCGATTAAATTCACACGTCCTGGTGAAAAATAATTTGTTGTACATTCTACTTCAAATACTTTTTTAAAATCATCTCTTAAACGTTCTAACATAATATTCTCTCCAATCTTTATAATGAACCATTGTAGATAGAAAATGAAATAATGTCAACACTTCAAACATAATTCATCAACATAATTAAACAAAATATGATAAATACATCTTATATCATTATGTTTATGTTTGTAAATGTTGTTTTATTTTCTAATCATTGTTAATTATTTATATTTCTGTAAAGTCTTTAATTACTTTTATAACTCCTGGCAACTTCTCATACCTATTACCATTTCCTGAAGAATCTATAACGATAATTTGTCTACATCCGGCTTTATATGCATCAACTATACCACTATAAGAATCTTCTAAAATTAATGTATCTTCTATAGGAACACCTAAAACATGTGCTGCTTCTTGAAACATCGCAACCTTATTATCATAAGAACCATTATCATAAATGATACAATTAGGATCCATCCATTTATATAAGTCAAAAGATTCAACAAAAAAATCTACATTAGGTTTGATAGATGCTGTTGCGATTGTGAAAGGAATTTGATGCTGTTTTAAAAAATCAAAATATTGATAAGCCCCTTTTACTAAATGAAAATTATCTTTATCTTCCTTACAAAATTTACGATAATAAGCTTCCTTTTTTAAGGAATATAAATTTAATACTTCTGCACTAGCTGTATTATTTAATAAATATTGTATTGCTTTTTTATTTGGAACACCATTGATCTTTTCATGTAATTCTTCATCGCTTATGGATGTTCCTCTTAATTCTTTTGATATTTCTCCCCATGCCATAATATGTTTTTCATTATCAAAAAATAATGTTCCATTAAAATCGAATATTACTGCATTATATTTCATCATAACGTCAATTCCTTACTACTAGCTACTCTTTTAAACCAATATGCAGAAGCTTTAGGATAACGTTTTTGCGTTTCAAAATCTACATAAAACAATCCATAACGTTTATTGTATCCATTTGACCATGAAAATACATCCATTAAAGACCATACAAAATATCCCTTTACATTAACTCCCTCTTCAATAGCTTTTAAAACCCATTGTAAATGTTTGTAAATATAATCAATTCTTGGTTCATCCATTATGACACCATTTTCAAAATCATCTTTATAGCCCATACCATTTTCAGTAATATAAATAGATTTATAGTTAGGATAACATGTACTAATACGCTTTATCATATCATACAAACCTTCTGGATATATTAACCAATCCCAATCTGTACGTTCTATTCCTTCTTTAAACATTCTTTCTCCTACACCTTTTAAACGAAATCTAGATGTCCCCTTATCACCTGTACCATTATGATAAATATCATTTTCTCCATTATATGCTTTAATAAAATGACTTTGATAATAATTAATACCTAAATAATCATTATATTTACTTGCTTCTTGCATATATACAAAATCTTTTTCATCTATATGAAAACTGCCATGATTAATCGCAATCAATTCTTGTATTACTTCCATTGTTTCCTCTGTATATTTACCTAAAAATGTCGCATCTAACAAAAATTGATTTGCTAAAATATCTTCTTTTTTAGCAGCCTTTTTATCCTCATCACAATCGGTATACGGATATTTAGTTTCTAAAGAGTGTATAATACCTATTTTCCCTTGATATCCCATTTTTTTATATGCTAATACAGCTTTCGCATGAGCTACCATCATATTATGCATAGAGATTACAGCTTTTTCTATATCATATTTTATCGCAGGTGGAAAATTTCCTACTATATATTGATTCACGCCAACTGGCCATACCTCATTGAATGTAAACCAATAGTTTACTTCATCTTGATACTCTTTAAAACAAAACTTAGCATATTCAACAAATTGATCAATAATTTCTCTATTTAAGAAATCTCCTTTTTTATGTAATTCATCCGGTGTATCAAAATGGTGTAGTGTTACAAATGGTTCTACACCCTGTTTTCTGCATTCTTGGAATACACGATGATAAAAATCAATTCCTTCTTGATTAATCTCTTTTACACCTTTAGGAAAGATTCTAGACCAAGAAATAGAAACTCTAATACCATTAATTCCAAACATCCTACAAAGATTTAAATCAACAGGATATTGATGATAAAAATCACTTGCTGGATCTGCCAAAAAACGATTCTCTTTCTCTAAAAAATCATCCCAAGCAACTTTTCCTTTTCCATAACATTTACTACTTCCTTCACATTGATAAGCAGCAGTTGCACCTCCAAATATAAAATCATCTTTAAATCTCATATTATCTTCCTCCAATTAAGCTTTCATCATTTCTTGTATAAATGCAACAGCACCTATAGGATTTTTTGTCAATTTAATATATTCAACACCCTTTGTTTTAACAACACGAATACCATGAATATCAGCATCAGCTTTTACTTCTTCATAATGAGATTGTACCTGTGGAGATAAAATCACAATATCGAAATTTTTTAAAATATCATAATGTGAACCATATGCACCTGCCATTGCACTCATATTTACACCTGCTTCTTCAGCACCTGTATTTATAGCATTCGCAAACATTGCACTTGTTCCTGCACCTACACAAAGCACCAAAACATTTACGTGTCCCGTATTAGTTTTTTCTATTTTAACTTCTTCTATTTCTTCTTCCAAATTTTCTATAGTTTCATTTTTTAACAATTCATTATCATAAGCTTTAATAAATGGATAATATATAATCGCATCTACAATAAGTAATACAATTGCTAATACGATTGCTAAAACACTTAAACCTGTACCTAGAACTAATCCAATTGGTGCTGGTGTTGCCCAAGGTAACACATACATAAATGAATTCATGTTAAGTACATCAACAAAAAATTTAAAAATACATACATTTACCATTGGTGCTAGTAAAAATGGAATAAAAAAGTATGGGTTGAGCACAATTGGTGTTGCGAATAACAATGGTTCATTTACCGCAAAACAAACTGGAACTACAGAAGCTTTCCCTACTGCTTTTAATTGTTTTGATTTTGCGAAAATCAAGAATAGAAACGGAACAATTAATGTTGCTCCTGTCCCTCCCATTGTACCTACAAAATTACCTAAACCAACAGTTAATACATTTGATGCATGTTCTCCAGCTCTAAATAATGCTAGATTTGCATCAACATTTACATATATAATTGCTGCAATTGCAGGTTCTACTATCGATGGTCCATGTACACCAATAAACCAAAATAATGCCATTGCTCCCCAAATAATACAAATACCCAAATAACCATCAAATGCACTAAATAACGGTTGTAATCCTGTAATTATTGCTTCCGCAAAAGTATATCCCAATAATGCACTACTACAAATATCTAGTACCACACAAAATAAAACAGAAAACGAAAAAGGGAAAATATCTCTAAACATTTGTGAAATAGTTCCAGGAACTTCTTTAGGCATATGAATCGTAATATCATTCTTTACACAAAATTTGTAAATATTGCATGTAGCAAATGCTGTAATAAATGATGAAAGTAAACCTTTTGTTCCCATATATCCTGTAGAAATACCACCATCTATCTCTGAAACACTAAGCAATAAAAATCCACAAATAGATGCTAACATAACAGAAACTAAATTAATTGTTTTGTTCGTTGGCATTTTACGATTAAAAGATTCAGCTAAGCATCTTGCTGTAGTAGCTGCTACAAGCAAACCTACAATCCCCATAGAATAATTATAAATTTTCCATAACCATGCAGATATATCTTCAGGCCATGCAACACCAAATATCTCTGGAATTGCTGCAAGCAAAATAAATACACTAGAAAATAATATTGCTGGCATTGCCCCTAAAAAACCATCTCTAATTGCTCCCAAATAAACATTACTAGCAATCTTATCAAAAAAAGGCTTCGCTTTTTCGATATTTTTTATGATTGATAACATATTACACACCTCTTTTCTGATATAATTCAATAAAATCAATAATAATATCTCTTAATAAAATAGTCGTCATTAAATGATCTTGTCCATGAATAAAAATAAATCCTGTTTCTAAATTTTCTCCTGATGCTTCTTTTGCTAGCATCTCTGTTTGCGTTTGATGAGCTAAGCTTAAATTCTCATCTACTTCAGCTAATTTCTTTTCAATATTCGTGAAATTACCACTTCTAACTTCTTTCAATAACTCTAATAATGTACTTCTTGCTTCTCCTGAATACGCTACAATCTCAAATCCAATCATCGCAACTTCTTGTTTGTCCATAACCTTCATCCTTTCTAATAGAAACTTTAATTCTTATCACGTATAAATTGTAATCGTTTTCAAACAATTTGTCAACAAAATAAACAAATTTTATAAACAAAAATAAACAATATTTAAATTTAATGTTTGTATTTTACAGACAATAACATTTTTTCTGTTTGTTTTTGTTTAAATCTTGTTATATAATACTATTGGAGGTATGCTTATGCTAAAAAAAGAAAGATTACGTTATATTTGTGATAAAGTAAATTCGAAAGGCATCATTACTGTAAATGAAATCATTCAAGCTTTAAATGTATCTGATATGACGATACGCAGAGATTTAGATGAATTAGAAAAAGCAGGCAAATTATTACGTATTCATGGTGGTGCACAAAGTCTTACATATTCTCTTGATCATGAATTATCCCATTTAGAAAAATCTACTGTACAAGTAAATGAAAAACAAACCATTGCATTATACGCATCATCTTTAATTCAAGATGGTGAAACTATATATTTAGGACCTGGTACAACAATTCAAATACTTGCGACCCTACTTCGAGATAGAGATATAAGGGTAATTACAAATAGTTACCATGTTTTTGAAATTTTAATGTTTTCAAACTTGACGAAAGTAATCTTAATTGGTGGTGAATATCGTAATCAAACTGGTACATTTGTTGGTCCCATCGCAAATCATGACTTATCTGTATTAAAATTTTCTAAAGCATTCATTAGTTGTAATGGTATTTTTAATGATGCAGTCACTACATATTCTCCTGATGAAGGTGAAGTACAAAAAATTGCCTTAAATAATGCAAGAAATAAATATTTACTTGCCGATAATAAAAAATTTAGTAGAGAAGATTTTTATACTTACTACAACTTACATGACTTTGATCAAGTAATCACAGATGAACATATTAGCAATGATGTTTTACAACATTATGAACAATACACAGAAATCATCATTGGACACTAAGGGGCTGTGACGAGTAAGAGATTTTGAAATTTCTCTGAAAGCCACAGCTTTTTTTATACTCCATTATAATAATTTTGAATAATA
>CAJFOG010000037.1 GCA_904395785.1 uncultured Eubacterium sp.
CTTTTTTTTACTTTTTTCCACTTTTTTATTTCTACCTCTTTATTTTTCCACTTTTTTATTGCCTGTTTAATCTTTTTCCTCCTCATTAAAAAAATAATTATATTTTGTTCTACATAACATTTTATCCCTTTTCCAGTAGTACTTAATTTATTAAATAGGGTATCTATGTAATTCAACAATCATAGTTTAAGCATTCTTCATTCTAAAATTTATATGCCAAAACTTTATTACAAAAAAAATTCCTTTAACTTTTTTATCTATATATTATGATTATAATAAAAAATTCCTGAATATAATAAATATATGCAATGCTAAAAAATTATAAATTAAACATTTTAAACTCTAAAAAAATGAAAATATTAGTTGAATCATATCTTATCTGTAAATATTAATACTCAGCTTCATACATATCATTTATTTCTAACACAATAAGCTGCTTATTATCTCTAAATAAAAAAACGGATTGTAAAGATAAGTATCATAACCACTTATTCTACAATCTGTTTTCATCATCTTTATACACGTTTAAGTTTACATTACTCAAAAACTCAATTTTATTTCGTTTGATTATTTGTATAATTTTTAATCTTTTATATATTGATAATCTTCTGTTTTCAACATATCAGCTATCATTGCAATGAACTCTGAGTTAGTAGGTTTGGATTTTGTATAACTTATGGTATTACCAAATATCATATCCAATACTTCAATATCTCCTCTATTCCAAGATACCTCAACTGCATTTCTAATTCCTCTTTCTACACAAGAAACACTTGTCTTATATTCCTTTGCTATATCTGGATATAATCTACTCATCATTTTTCCTAAATATGTTTCATCCGCATAAACTCTTACTATTGCTGAACGTAAATAATTATGACCTTTAATATGAGCCGGTGTACCAATTTTATGTAATGTTGTTGTCACTCTTTGATAGACTTCATGTTTAATTATCTCTTTCATCTTTCTTCCTCCCTTTCAGTACACTATTATTAAATCGTAAAATTTTGATGAAAACTGTCGAATTTTGGAATAAAGTACCAAAAATCGACAGTTTTTTTTAAATAATAAGAATTTTACCTATTTTTTATAATATCTTGAATTTTTGCTCGAATAATTTTTAAACGTTCTTGCTCAAATTTAGGATATTTATGAAACCAACGATAATTCAATGGTGATGGATGAGGAATAACAAATAATGGTTTACCACGATACATATGATCTTGATATATTAAATCTGTTAGTTTTTCATTTGGAAAAAACCATTTTGCTGCATAGCTTCCTATCACAATATATAACTCAGGTTCTATAATAGTCAATTCTCTTTCTAAAAACTTTTTTGCACATTGCTTTGGTGGTTTTCGATCACCTTGTCCTTTGGCTTTTCCTGGAAAACATTTCGCCATAGAGGCAATATAAAAATTTTCTTCATTATAAAATTCATCTTTACGAATTTGATACCATTCATCTATCAATTTATTCCCACCCGCATCCCAAAACGCCTTTTCTTCTTTCATCGCAGTTTTAGATGGTGCTTGTCCTATCTGCATAATCTTAGGATTTTTCAATCCTTGAAAAATAGGGTTTGGTTCATCTGGAAGTATACTTCTACAATCTCTACAAGAAATAATATCTTCTTTTAGTTTATTATATGATTTCATCATATTCTCCTTTATTAATAAAATACAGCTACCATATTTTTTGTAGCTGCATTTATTTTAATAATATAATTTTTATTTTGTCTACTATTTTATATACTGATAAAAAATGATTTATTTTCATATTCTATTTGATCAAGTTTCATCTCATAGACATCTTCCATGATGTGTTTCGGTATTTCATCATTTGTATTTCCTTGAAAAATTTTTCTACCATTTTTCATACAAATAATTTCATCACTATACTTTATTGCCTGATTTATATCATGTAATACCATTACAATCGTGACACCTATTTTGTCATTAAGATATACCAACAACTCTAACAATTCCTTTTGATATCGAACATCTAAATATGTTGTTGGTTCATCAAGTAATAAATAATCACTTTTTTGAGCTAATGCCATCGCAATCCATGCCCGCTGTCTTTGACCCCCAGATAAAGCAGATAAAGCTCTGTCTTTATACTCTGAAATACCAACAGCATTCATAGCCCATTCAACAATTTCCTCATCTTCTGTTGTATTACTTGTATAAAACTTTTGGTAAGGTACTCTTCCATACATCACCAACTGTTTTACAGTAACACCTATAGGCATCTTATGTACTTGATGTACAATCGCTACTTTTTTGGCATATTCTTTCATAGGTATATTATCGATTGCTTTATTATCAATCAATATTTCTCCACAATTTTGTTTTAAATTTCTACTTAAGACTTGTAATAGCGTAGATTTTCCACAGCCATTAGATCCAAGAATTGCCGTTATTTTCCTTTTCGGTATCATAAGTGAAATATCAAATAAAATTTGTTGACTACCATAAGAAAAATCAATATGTTTCGCTTCCATCTGTTTAACTCCTTCTTAATAAGAATATAAATAGTGGTCCTCCAATGATTGCCATGACAATACCTGCACTTATTTCATACGGTGATACTAAGATTCTTCCAATTGTATCTGCTGCTAATAATAAGCTTGCTCCTAACAACATAGAATATGGAATTAAAATTTTATGATCATGACCTACCAGTATGCGTGCAATATGTGGTACTAATAATGCCAAAAAGCTTATCACACCTAATATTGCAGTCGTAATACTCGCTAATAAAACTGCAAGTATTGATAAAATAACGCGTACTGTTGTAACATTTACACCTAATGAATTTAAGGTTTTATCATCTAATGCTAATAGATTACATTGTTTTATACAAAACAAAGATAAACATAACGTAGGGATGATATAAACTGCAAGCATAGTAACATCATTCCATGTTTTAAGGGATATATTTTGATTCACAATAGACGCAACACCTGTTAAGTTTCCACCACTTAAAGTATTTAAGACTTCTAATACTGCACTACATATAGAATGTATTGCTACTCCAATCAATATCATTCGTAGCGGATTTAATCCTGATTTCCAAGATAAACTATATACAATCATACATGCAATTAATCCACCAAAAAAAGCAAATAATGGTGTCATAAAATAGTATTGAGGGAATAACATTACCACAATTACTGACATAATGCTTGCCCCACCACTTACACCTATAATACCTGGATCTGCTAATGGATTTTTCATAACTGCTTGTAATAACACACCGGATACACTTAATCCTGCACCAGCTATCATCGTTAAAAAGATTCTTGGAAATCTAATATGGTAAATTGTCGCAACTGTTTCATCATATGAAACAAATAAACCATTCCATAATTGCGATAAACTTACATGTAAAGATCCTACATGAATTGATATAAAAAATAACACGCATAATAATAGAAATGTTAATAAGCATAATGCTATTCGATATTGCTTTGATCCTTTCATGATGCATCCTCATATAAGATTTTACCTAAATCTTCTAATGCCTCTTGGTATGTAAATGTTGCACTCATACCAAATTTTTCTGCATCTAAATCATATACTTTATTATTTTTAACCGCATCAAAATGCTTCCAAACATCATTTTCTTTAAATTCTTCCGCAAACATTTGTTGTACTTGTTCTGGTAAGGCATGTGCTGTTCTTAAAATAATATCTGGCTTTTTATCCACCATATCTTCCGCATTGATATTTAAAAAGTCTTGACCATCTCCATCACCATACACATTTTCTCCACCAGCTAATTTCACTAAGCTACCTACATAACTACTTTCTGTTGCTACAACATAAGATCCTGGTAATCCCATTAATATTAATACATTGAGACTACTTTTTGATGTTTTATTTTTATAATATGATTCCATATATGAGCGAAACTCTTCTACTGCTTTTGATGCTTCTTCTTGTTTCCCTAGTATTTCACCTAGTTCTTCCAAGCTTTTATAAAGTCCTGCTGTACTCTTCAAATTTAAAAACATGGAATCTATTCCTAAATTTTCATATTTTTGTGCTAAGTCAGATTCTAATGAATTAGGGGATAAAATAAGATTTGCATTAGTCGATTTTAAAATCTCCATATCAGGAGACATAGCTGTTCCTAACTGTGTTGCATCTTGATATCTTTTTGGTACACTATAGTTATCACTTTGTGGAATACCCACAACTAGTTCAGAAGGAATATCTAATTTTTCTAATACTTCACATGTCGCTACCGATGTACATGCAATTTTATCATAACTTGA
>CAJFOG010000038.1 GCA_904395785.1 uncultured Eubacterium sp.
CTATTTAAAAATGAGCTTTCTTCTATTTTTAACTCTTCTGATATTAATTTCTATCTTTAATTCCACTTTCTACTTGCAATTCGGGCTCACATTTCTTATCCTATATTATTTCGCTTGTAATGCTGCCATTGTAATATAGTTATATGGTTGGTTAAAGTGTGGTAAGAAGAAGATATCCATTAATTTTAATTTATCAATTGTTACTGCTTCTTCAATTGCTAATGAGAACATATGAATTCCCATAGAAATATCCATTGTAGAAGCCATTTGTGCCCCAACAATACGTCTAGATTGTTTTTCATATACAATTCTGATTTTTACAGATGCATTTTCTTTCATAAACACTGGTCTTTGTGTATCTTCATAATCTACATATTCTACATCTAATCCAAATTTTTCACATGCTTTTACAGACAATCCTGTAGAAACCATGTTGTATCCAAAGATGGAAATACCATTTGAACCTTGCACCCCAATTGCTTCTACTGGTGTTCCTCCAATATTATGACCAGCAACTATACCTGAACGTACAGCATTTGAAGCTAAGGCAATATACGTATCTTTTTGTAATGCATTAGAATGAATTATTGCACAATCACCAATTGCATATACATCTTTATCACTTGTTTGTTGGTGACGATCTACCACATATGCACCATTCACAAATGTTTCTAAGTGATCTTTTCCTAGACTACTATTTGGTCCAAATCCAATCGCATTAATTACTAAATCTACTGGATATGATCCTTTATCAGTCACAATCGCATTTACTCGATCACTACCTTCATACTTCACAACACGTTCACCAAAGTGTAGCTCAATTCCATGTTCTTTTAAATTCTCATCCATATGTTTTGTAAACTCAAAATCATAATAGCTTGCTAATGAAGTAGCTTCTACATCAAATAAAAGAACATTTTTTCCTCTTCTTTTCGCAGCTTCCGCAATTTCTACACCAATGTAACCAGCACCAATAACCGCAACTGTTTCTACATCTTCACGGCTCATTTCTTTATCAACAGCTTGCCCATCTTGGAATTTTTTTAAGAAATGAATCCCATTTAAGTCTTTACCTTCTAAGTTTGGTGAAATTGGTAAAGAACCTGTTGCTAAAATTAATTTATCATAGCTTTCAGTAAATGTTTTCCCATCAGCTGTTTCACAATATACAACTTTATTTTCGAAGTCAATTTTATTTACTTCGGTTTCTAAATGTACAGTTGCTCCTTTTTCTTCGAACTTTTCTTTATTACTGTAAAATAAATTCTCATATGAATCTATTTGTCTTCCTACCCATAAAGCAGTTCCACAACCTAAATAACTAAAGTTTGTGTTTTTATCAATCATAACTACTTCTTGGTCTTTATAGTTGTCTAATAATGTATTTCCTGCCGCAATACCTGCGTGGTTTGACCCTACAATAACTGTTTTCATGATTATCTCCTCCTTATATTCGTATCACTTGTTAATTTACAACCATGCTAATTTTTACACAATTAAATAAAATGTGCAAGTATAATGCTCCTATATACAAAAAAGAGTTACGATTCCATTCGTAACTCTTTATAATTAGAAGCTTTCTTTAGATAATGCTACTAAACGTTTATGACGTTTCATTGCATCTTTTTTCGTTTTCTCAAACATTTCGTATGCTGTTTCACCTTTTAATTTTGGTAATTGCGCAAAACGAGTTTCCGTTAACATAAAGTCTAACATCTTATCAAAGTCAGGTTCTTTAGAATCAATAGTTAATGGAGTTTCTTTTCTTGGATCGTAACGGTATAAGTCAACATATCCACATTCAACAGCTTTTGCTTGTGTTCTTTGGTGGTTAGCCAATCCACCTTTAATACCGTGTTCAACACATGGTGAGTAAGCTAAGATTAATGATGGTCCATCGTAGCTTTCAGCTTCTTTAATAGCTTTTAATGTTTGTGCTTTGTTTGCACCCATAGAAATAGATGCTACATATACATGTCCATAAGCCATTGCAATTTGACCAAGGTCTTTTTTCGCTGTTGATTTACCACCAGCAGCAAATTTCGCAATAGATGCAGCCTGACTAGCTTTAGAAGATTGACCACCAGTGTTAGAGTAAACCTCAGTATCTAATACTAAAATATTTACATTTAAGTTATTAGCTAATACATGGTCTAATCCACCGTAACCGATGTCATATGCCCATCCATCTCCACCGATAATCCAGATAGATTTGCTAACTAAGTCTTCGTTCGCTAAATCACGAACAGCTGCAATATCACTATTAGCTGCCAATTCTTTAATTGTTGGTGCTACTGCTCTTTGCGCTTCACGATCACCTTGTACTTCAATAAATTTAGTAAATGCTTCTTTTAATTCAGCACTTACAGTATCCATATTTTCTTCCATAACTCGTAAGATACGTGCTTCGTTATAGTTTTGAGATAATGCCATACCAAAACCAAACTCAGCGTTATCTTCGAATAATGAGTTCGCCCATGCTACCCCTTCACCATTTTTATCGTTTACGAATGGAGAAGATGGTGTAGATGCACTATAAATCATAGAACATCCAGTAGCGTTTGCCACTAACATGTCACGACCAAATAATTGAGATACTAATTTGTAGTATGGAGTTTCTCCACATCCTGGACAAGCTCCACTTACCTCAAAGTAAGGCATTAAGAACTGAGATCCTTTTACATTGTCACTTGGGAAGTATTCTGTTTTGTAGTCTACTTCTTTGAATAAATAATCAGCTAATGGTTCCTCATGTAATTTTTCATTAATGTCAACCATTTCTAACGCTTTGTTTCCACCTTTACCTGGACATTCAACAACACATAATCCACATCCAACACAGTTTGCTGGTGTAACTTGGATACGGTATTGCATTTCTTCAACACCTTTACCCATAGCTTTTAATGTGTTAAATTCCATTGGTGCATTTTTCACTTCTTCATCAGTTAGTAAGAATGGACGAATTGTAGCGTGAGGACATACGAAACTACAAATACCACATTGGATACAGTTTTCTTCATTCCATGCAGGTACTTGCGTTGCAATTGTACGTTTTTCTTTAAACGCAACGTTGTTACGAATAGATCCATCTAATAAGAAGTCGTTCGCAAATGCAGAAACTGGCATATCGTAACCTTCTAATCCATTAATTACTGCAACATGGTTATCAAAGTATTCATCACCAGTTAATTTACGAGTTGCATCAAATGGAAGATCTGCCCATGATGGGTCTACCATTACTTCTACTAATCCATCTTTACCAGCATCAATTGCTTTGTAGTTTAATTCCACAACTGCATCACCTTTTTTAGAGTAAGATTTTTTCGCAGATGCTTTCATTAAATCTACTGATTGGCTTAATGGCATAATTTGCTCGTTTAACGCAAAGAATGCTGATTGTAAGATTGTATTTGTTCTACGTCCCATACCAATTTCTTGCGCAATTTTAGTCGCATTGATAATGTAGAACTTCGCTTTTTTCTTCGCTAACTGTGCTTTTAAACGGTTAGGCATATGTTCAACGATCTCTTCTTTAGAGAATGTTGTGTTTAATAAGAATGTACCACCTTCTTTAATAGATTTTACTAAGTCATATTTAAACATGTAAGAATCTAAAGAACATGAAATAAAGTCTGCATTACTAATGTAGTATGTTGAACGAATTGGAGATTTACCAAAACGTAAGTGAGAACGTGTTACCCCACCAGCTTTTTTAGAATCATACGCAAAGTAAGCCTGTGCATACATATCTGTGTTATCACCGATAATTTTTACAGTGTTTTTGTTCGCAGATACTGTACCATCAGATCCAAGACCCCAGAATAAGCAGCTAGTGTAATCAGCAGGTACATGGAAGTTTTCATCACATTCTAATGAAGTGTGTGTTACATCATCGTTAATACCGATTGTGAATCCATTTTTCAATTCGCTACCAGCTAAGTGATCAAATACTGCTTTCACATGGTAAGCTTGTGTATCTTTAGAACCTAAACCGTAACGACCACCGATAATTTCGATATCTTTATCTTTTAATGCTGCAACAATATCTAAGTATAATGGTTCACCAACAGATCCTGTTTCTCTTGTACGATCTAATACTGCCATTTTCTTAACAGATGCAGGTAATACATCTAATAAGTATTTTACAGAGAATGGACGATATAAGTGAACTTTAATCATACCAACTTTTTCACCATTTGCAACTAATGCATCAATTGTTTCTTTCGCAGCTTCTGTAACAGAACCCATCGCAACGATGATACGCTCTGCATCACTTGCTCCATAGTAAGTAAATGGTGCATATTCACGACCTGTAATTTCACTAATTTTTTTCATGTAATCAGCTACTACATCAGGCACTGCATCATAATGTTTATTTCTTGCTTCTACACCTTGGAAGAAGATATCATCATTTTCAGCCCCACCACGAACCACTGGGTTTGTATGAGGGTTTAAAGCATTTTTACGGAATTTTGCTAATGCTTCTTGGTCAATTAATTCTTTAAATACTTCTGTATCTAACACTTCAATTTTTGAAATCTCATGAGAAGTACGGAATCCATCAAAGAAGTGAATAAAAGGTACACTTGCTTTAATTGCAGATAAGTGAGCAACTCCCGCTAAGTCCATTGCTTCTTGTACTGAGTGAGCTGATAACATACATACCCCACTTTGACGTACAGAGTAAATATCCTCATGATCACCAAAAATATTTAATGCTCTTGTAGCTAATGCACGTGCAGCTACGTGAATAACTCCTGGTAAACATTCACCAACCATTTTGTAAATGTTTGGAATCATTAATAAAAGACCTTGAGATGCAGTAAATGTAGTTGCTAATGTTCCAGCTTGTAAAGCACCGTGAACAGCAGCTACTGCTCCTCCTTCTGATTGTAATTCTGCAACTTTCACAACGCTATCAAAAATGTTTTTACGCCCTTGTGAAGCCCATTGATCAACCACTTCAGCCATAGGTGAAGATGGAGTAATCGGATAAATTGCAGACAGTTCAGTAAAGGCATACGCACAATGTGCAGCAGCCGTATTACCGTCCATTGACATAAACTTCTTAGTCATTTGTTTTCCTCCTTGCATAACTATACGTTTATATTATAAAACTTATTGAATTATTTTACTAGGTATTTCACCTTATTTTTTCATAATTTATAACATTTGTTTATTTTTTCACTAATTTTATTAAAGATTTGTACAAAAAAGAAGACCTGCTATAAGTCTTCTTTCCTAAATTATTCAATTTACATAATAATACGAATACTATCTTGCCTACTTGCTTGTTGCTGCTCATCTTGATCCCTAGTATTAATAATTGTAACATTTTGTACTTGCGTATCTAAAATATCAATAACTCCATCTGCTCTTTCCATTTCATCATTAAATTGCCAGCTCACACGATCTTGTGCATTTTCCTCATACAATTCATACGTTCCAAACGCTAAATTCATAACTTCTGCTTGATATCCATTTTCCTCATCTAACACAACATATTTATCATAGTTTTCCCCTATAATATGAATCACAAAACTATCTTGTTGTGGATCTTGTAATTCCCCTTGTATACGCATCTTTTTTTGTAGGCGTAGCGTTCCTGTTTCACTACTACTACGATAATTAATAATACCGATAATATTCGTTTTATTTGGTGATGCTTCAAATACAGCTTCATCTAATAATGTCGCCCCATTTACTAAATATTGTACACGATATGGTGATCCTACTTCTTCTACACGATACATTCCACTAGGATAATTTGTAAGTGTAGCACGCCAACTATTTTGTGCGTTTAACTCATATATTTGATCTATTGTATCGGAAATTATTCTAAAAGAAAACACCTCATCTTCATTAGGAGAAACATAATTCCCATTAGACTCCAACATATATTTGAATACATCAATTGTATTTTGATTGTCTAAACGCTCATTTAATACATCGACAGAAACACTTGATTGATTAGAAAGTAGTACTTGTGCCTGCATAACTTCTTCCCCTTGATCAATACGATATGTTGTCGCATACATGCCATTGGCAATTTCACTCACACGATACATACCATCTGGTAAATTACTTTCTATCACATGAAAGCCATTTCCCCCATTCAACATTACACTTCTTTCAATTTCTTCCCCTTCAATTAAGATTTCATATTCATCTCCATCGGCTGGTCGAATCAAAGTTCCACTTGCTTGTTTCATAAATTTATTAATTTCTAAACGATTCCCTACTCCATTGCTTTTACGATTCAACACAACAACACTTTGCATCCCCCCGCTTGTATAAATTTCAGCACTACTAGACTCTATTTGATCATCCACAATATAGCTAACTTCATATTCCCCATTTACTTGTTCTTCTATTGTATACGTTGTATTTGGCTGTAATTGTACATTTTGTTGCCATTGATTATCTTTTGTCAGTATTAGCGTTTGTGTATCATTTTCAGAAGCAATCACAACTGTAAACTGCTCAACATCAGATGGTAATTGTTGTGTACCTTGCGTATCTACAATACGCTTTGATACTTGTAACGTATTATCTCCTGCTTCTTCCATCATATTTAAGATTTTTACCGTATGTGTATCATTATTCACATCTACGATTGCCCAATCTTTTTGTGAATTATCATCTACGATAAAGGTTACTGGATGATCTACATCAAGTTCATCGACAACATATTGACCAGGTGTTAAACCTGTTAGCTCATATACCCACTGATTTGATGCATCTAATGTAACAACCTCATTAAATCCTGATTTACAAACACGAACTTGCATAGCGAAATCTTCACTTGGTAATTGTGTTGTACCATCTTCATATTGGATATATTTTTCTAAGCGAATACTTCCTGATTGTTGATGCATTGTATTAATAATCATTACGGATACATCACTTTCTTGTATCGTAATAATACCATCACTTACTTCCTCATTCCCATTGATTCGATAAGTTACATCTTGTTGATTTAATTCAGAAAGTACATACATTCCTTTCTCTAAATGATCAACATCTATACTCCAATCATTATCTGCATTTAATTCATAGCATTGTTGAAATCCTGATTTTGTCAATTGCATATGCGCAACAAAGTCTTGTGATGGTTTTTGTAGTTGTCCATTCACACGAACAAATTTTTCCATATGCAAGTGTGGGGTTTGACTTTCTTCATTAATAATTTCTACTGTATGACTATTTCCTTGTACATATACAACCGCATAATCTACTTCACTTCCCCCATTTACCATATACGTTACACGATCGCATCCAGCAGTTTCACACACAACATACATTCCATCATCTAAATCAGATATTGTCAACATCCATCCATTCGCTTCATTTAATGTAAATAAGCGATTGTAATTTTCCTTAGATACTCTAAAAACAAAACTTTCCCCTTCTTTGGGACGCTGTAAACTACCATTATGACGAACATATTTTGCAAGGGTAATACTTCCTTTTTCACGTTGACAGTCACAAATAATGTTCACTGTATTTTGGTTCTGCATGACATGTACTCTACCTTCTGGTGTCATCGAAGCATGATTCACAATATAGCCAATGGCTTGTTGTTGTTCATCCACAATATCATACCAACCATCTTCTAAGTTTCTAACACTTACATAATAATGATTCGCAGCATTTAATAAAATACGTTCTTCTTCCCCTTTATGGCGAAGGGTTATCCAATACTCCTCATCATTTGAAGGATATACATATTTTCCATTTTCATCTTTGATTAACCTACATAAGTCAATGGATCCTTTTTCCATACGTTCTTCAACTAACATCACCGTATGTGCATCATTTTGTAATGCAACTTTTCCACTAGATACAATTTCTCCATCTACCATATATTGAATATTAGAATTTCCCACTTCTTCTATATGATACATTCCTTGTGGACAATCTAACTGTGCTTTCCATCCATTTTGTTGATGCAAGATAACTTGTGAAGATTTTTCCCCATTGGAAATATGAATCGTTGCATTTGTCTGTAAAGATGGTTGTTGCAAACAATCACATTGTGGATTTCTCACAACTCTTTGTAGCGTTAATTGGCTTGTAGGCATATCTTTTGTAAAGATACAAGTAATGGATAATCCTTCATCTGGCATTGAAAACATCCCATCAGTTGTAAATTGTCCATCATACTGATAACCTTTTAAGGTTCCACTTGCTTCAATCACTAATAATTCAAATGGTTGTGGCTTTAACAATACTTTTTGTCGATATCCATTCTCTTTATTAAATGTTAATAGCTGACTTGTATCTTGCGTTAATTGAATTGTAAAGCTATCCTCATCTTCTGGTAATTGCAGTTGATCATCACTTTCGATACGACACCGAATACGAAGCAATGCTTGCGCATCATCAAATTGTACAAGGTTTACATGTAAATCTTGATGCAGATGAAATCTACCACTTTCTTCTAAAGAGCCATCTTCTACTTGTACTCGTATATTATCACCGATAAGATCATACATACCATCTGGCATATTTTCTAATGTTTGTGTGAAGTTATTTTCTTTTGAAAAACGTAATTGCTGTGATGAGTTTTCCCCTTTTAATTCAGCTTCAAATACTGCATCCATCGTAGGTGCAACTTTTTGTTGATTTGCATCTGATACCCAATGTTGCAACATTAAGGTATGGCTTGTTTGTCTACTTCTTACTACATCTACACATACATCTTCTTGACATACTTCTACTTGTACAAAATTTTGGAACACTTGCCCATCAATCTCAAAGTGAATTGTATCTTTTCCTACTTCTGTAATTTGATAACATCCAGGCGTTAATCCACATAAAGATGCTTGAAAATGATTTTGTTGATCTAATTGAATTTCATATTGTTTTTCACCACTTATAACTAAGCGATATACTTCTTGTGTTCCACTTACTTGTTGATCATCTTCTTTTAAGATTCCTTGAAAATGTATACAACCTCTTACTTCCTCATATAATAAGGCAATACATACATCTTGATCATATAAGTCAACTGCTGCACATTCTTGTAGAATACCATGAATTTCAAAACTACACATAAATTGCTTGTCTAATGAAGTAATTTCATAATGACCTGATGGTAAGTCATATAGCGTAATACAGAAATCATTATATTGATCTAGTACTAATTTTCGATGGTAAGATTCACTTTGAATAAATAATTCAAAGCAGTGTGTATCAGATGGTCTACAACGCTTATCATCTACCATAAACCAGGCACACAGTTCCATACAACCTTTTAAAGTTTCCTCTTCCACAACACGCACAAACGTTTCTCCACACCCTAATTCCACAAATCCATGATGTTGACGATAACCATTTACTTCATAACAAACATGATCACTATGCAATGCTTTAATTTCATAACGCTGTAAAGGCATATTATGCAATGTTACACAAAAATCATTTCCTTCA
Source organism: uncultured Eubacterium sp. (assembly GCA_904395785.1). Taxonomy (GTDB): domain Bacteria; phylum Bacillota_I; class Bacilli_A; order Erysipelotrichales; family Erysipelotrichaceae; genus Amedibacterium. The sequence continues at coordinate 9,436 of CAJFOG010000038.1, forward strand.
TATAAAGCAAATACTTCATAAAAACCATCTGCTTTTACACTAACTTCATAAGAGTTATCGTAAGAAGGTTGGAAATATTGTGAACCTTGACAAATCTTGCGATCAATTGTCAACATTCCTACCTCTTCTTGCATATAAATCAAATCAATTTGCATATCTTCCTTGCTTAATCTAAATCTTGCATAATCACAAGTTCTTCCTAACACACGATAACATAAAAATCTTTGTGTACATAATGCTTCTATTTCATATTCCCCATCTACTAAATCATTAAAACAGAAAGAAAAGCCATGCTGTGCACATAACACTTCTTCTATTTGTACATCATTTCCATATAAAACAAATGGAATTTCCATATCTTGAGATGGTAAACATAAACTTCCATCATTTTGTTGTACATATGCCTGCACATATACTTGGCGATGATATACGACTTCTTTATTCACAACTTGCACACAACAATCTTGCTCAGTTAACGTAATTCTTCCAAATAGTTCTGTTTCCCCATTTACACAATAACTGACATGATATCCATAATCTTCTTGTTGGATAATACGATATTGTCCCATAGGAAGATCATGTAAAGAAACACACCAATCATTACTTTGTTGTAAGCGGATATGTTTCACTACTTGTACACCTTCCACAACAATATCAAAATATTCATCTGGTTGTGGACAAATACTTTCTTCTTGGCTGTTTTGTTTTGTTAAACTTACCGTTAAAACACCACTACATTTTCTTTCATTTACAATAATTACTTCTTGATCATCCATACCCATATGAACCGTTGCTTCTTCACACCACTCTTGATTTACAATATAAGAAACATGATATCCGTCCGTTTCACATTCTGTAATACGATATGTTTCAAATGGTAATCCCTCTAATGTCACACACCAACGATTCCCTTGATGCAACACATATTGTTCATGGAAGTGTTCACTACAAACATCTACCATAAAACGTTCATTTGCGCTTGGTTTTACTAATTGTTTTTGTTTCGTTTGTTCATACTTTGAAATTTTTAAAATTCCACTTTGCATACATCTAGGTGTCCAAATAATACGAATTTCATTTTGCATACAATCTTCGATATAAAATCTTGCACTTTTTTGACGAACACCATTCACAACATAGCTAACATCATATGCACAATCACTAAACCCTTTTACCTCATAACTTCCAAACGATAAATCAGATATATACACACACCAATCATTGGCTTCATCTAACACAAATTCATCTTTACTAGCCCATGAACGTAAACTTCCCTCATACATTTCATCAGATTGTGGTTTCACTAGTTCTTTGTTGTCTGTTTCAATATAAAGACCAATTCTAACATTTCCTTTATTTTTCACTTCATTAATAATCGTTACGACATGCTTGCATCCTTCTTTCACATCAATACAAGCACTTGTACGTTCAATATCATCATTTACTTGATAAGTTGTTACATAATCTTGACAACCTAATTCTTTTACCACATATCTTCCAATACAAACATCAGCCAATTCTACACTAAAATTATTACCTTCATTTAAGACGAATGTTTCTTTTAGTCCACAACCTTCCACAAGTACAAAAAACTCTTCCTCTGGTTGTGGTAAACAAATCATTCCATCGCAATGACGAATCATTTTTTGAATTTTTAACGGTGTCATTAAATCAAAAGCTTCATCTTCACGCGGTGTAATATTTACTTCAACCTCAACATCTTCCCCATTCGCTATACAAAAACAAGCTTTTGATTCTTCCATACCCCCATTTACACGAAAGCTAAGTGCATACTGTGCATGTTCAAATGCTTCAAACAATTGGTATTCTTGTGGACATAAATCAAATAAACGTACACAAAATGATTGGTGATGATCTAATTGAATTTGTTGCGAAACATCATGACCACACAATTGTAAACAAACACTATCCACATCAACACATGATGCATTCGCCAAAGTAATCGTAAGACTGTTTCCACAAGTATTTGGCACAATACATAATTCATGTTGTTTTCCACATACAACAAACTGTTGTAATGCATTTCCATCAAATACTGTTGTGAAATTTTCTTGATTCCATGTAACCTCATAACAACCAAAAGGTAAGCACAATGTTTCTACACGTTTATCTTGAAAGACAATAGGATAATTCATTCCACTTTCATGATGCAAACAAAGTGATACATCATCCTCAATTTCATCTACAACACGAATATCCACAAGTGCACTTGCTTTTTTCTTACGAATAATTACCAAAGTTTGTTGATGCTCACAAACTTCAATTTCTACATGTTTAGATTTACATAGTTTTCCATTTACATAATACTGTAATTCAAATGTATCATCGACTTCTTCATAAACAGTATACAATCCATGTGATAAAGTAAGTATTTGTTGCTTACTTCCAACATGTTCTCGTAATGTAATTTTATGCCTATGACAAGTACCATGTACATCAGAAACAACCACATAACGATCATCTTCATGTAACCATATCGTTCCATCTTCTAACTGATCTTGTACCTCAATACACAACAAACCCTGCACAGCCGTTGTGGAAATTGGCTCAAGTGAGTTGGACGCATCATTCACAAAGACATCCTCTTCATGTTTACTCATGTTCATCCTCCTTCATATATAAGCAAATTGCTTGATACATTCCATTATATGAGCCTATAAAAAAAATGTTCACACTTTTTAAAAAACATAAAAAAGATAGACATTGTTATCTATCTTACGCTAATAACTGTTCAATTTGTAACATCGCATAGGAAGCCCCTTCTTTTTTCTCTATCTGTACATGTAAAGCACGATATTCACCTTCTATACGTACAGTTACATACATAGATACTAAATACGTAACCTCCATACTTCATCAACTCCTTTTTACCTAATATTATACGTGCACATCCTCATCATAGATACAACCCATCAACATAAAATAAAATACAAGCAAGATATGCATAAATATACCATATACTAACGCTATACAACTTGCGATTAATAATGATGTACTACCAAACATTGTAGCGAATAATTCAAAAAATAACATAAACGGATTACTACGTAATAAAAAGTCAGTCGCTAAAATCGCAGGGTTTATAATATATCCTATACCAGATAAACCCATTAATACACAACTGCATCCATATCCTAACAACAATAGACAAATATAACTATAAAAAACAGAACGATAATGTTTCATCATCTTATAAAAAGCATGATATATAATACGGATACTATTACGATGTCCATCATAAATGGAAAACATACTAAAAATTTGAATTGGAAAATAAAATAATATACATAGAAATAATACTGCATTCAAAATACTATATAACCAATAGGTATGTAGTGCATAAAGTCCATAACTACCTCCAATTAAAATAGAAGATAATATTAGTTGTACTTTCACATAAGGAAGTATATATGGTTTCATTACAACTTTTTCCTTTATACCTCTTTTACTTTGTAGAAATTGAAATAATAACATCATAAAACCATATCCACTACATAATACGATTCCATATAAGGCTACAAAATATACTGTAGTATTACCTATTTGATACACCATATTCATTAACACACTTTCCATAGCACAATACAGTAAACTAGCAATACATAGTATAATAAATAATTGTTTCCCTTCTTTATCTATATTCGTAAAACGTATAAATTCTTTGATTATTTTCATATCATCACCTCATATTCCTTTGTATTATAACAGATAATTTGTTTCTGTAAATAAAAAGCACCGTAAACCGGTACTCTTCATCTTTTCATTTGTAATGATGCTACATATGATTCAAAAAACTTTTCTATTTTCCGCTTATGCAAACATTTAAAACTAATGCACTTTTGATCCTTCAATATAATATCTAATGTATCTAATGTGCGTTTATGTTTGGTGATACCCCATTGTTCAATATCATCCCAAAATAATAAATAACACTCATCTTTATTTTGATCTAAATAAAATACAGCATATTCATCATAAAATTCTGCAAGTACCATATCCCTAACAAATAATAAATTATAAGAAAACAACATGACAATCATAACACCTAGTAAGTAACAACTTGTATATAATAAACATATCCCCAAAAACAAGCAAACAATGATAAAAAGATAAGGCTTTGCATTCACTTGTCCTATCTTCTTTCCTGTTTTTGGTAAATTATGAACTTTTAATACTTTGCTATGAACACTCACGTTTGACACCTTCTTCTATTGCTTATTATAATCAATTTCATTGATATATCAATATATTCACACAATCTCACTTATTTCAATTTAATTTACGAAAATTAAATAATCAACTATACAGAATATAATTTCTAAGTATAATAATGATAATGAAAGGTGGTTATATACATGCTAGATCTTATACTTATGATCAATCAACTAGGAGAAGGTACACTATTTCGTTATGGACTTATTGTAACTTTATGTATTATGCTTATTTATCTTATCATTGCATGGTTAATAAAACGTATTATTTTTAAATCTATCAAAAGAAAAGTAACGGTCAATACAAAAGTAATCTTACGATTAATTAAAATTACGATATATACAATCGCAATTTATGGATGTTTATCCTTAATTACACCATTTGAAGCAGTCCTAGGAAAAGTTTGGGGATCTGCTGGTATTATTGCGGTAGTTGTTGGTTTTGCTGCACAAGAAGCAATGGGTAACTTTGTGAATGGAATTTTAATCACAACATTTAAACCATTTAAAATTGGTGATCTAGTAAAAGTAGATAATGGTGAATATGTTGGATATATCGTTGATATATCATTAAGAGATACTGTGATTCAAACATATGAAAATACACGTGTCATTATTCCGAATAGCACAATGAATAAAGCTGTATTAGAAAATGTTAGCAGAAATGACGATACCAAAGGTAACTTTTTAGAATTAGGTATTAGTTATGAAAGTGATGTTGATAAGGCAATGAAAATTATTCAAGAAGAAGTACAAAAACATCCACATTTTCAAGACCCTCGAACAGCTGAGGAAAAAGCTAAAAATGTTCCCCCAGTAATCGTGCGTCTAGTTGATTTTCAAGATTCATCTATCATATTACGTACAACAATTTATTCTATTTCTAATGCACAAGGATTTGCTATGCTATGTGATTTACGATTATCTATTAAAAAACGCTTTGATAAAGAAGGTATCGATTTTCCTTATCCACATCGTACTATACACTTTAAAAATGAATCTATTGAAAAAAAGTTGTAATCCTAATCATACTACAACTTTTTTTATTTTTTTAAATTCTTATATAAAATGACAAATACTCTTAATTGCATTGCAACACATATCAACAAAAAATGCAATTTATGATGCACACCAAATAAATAAATAGATAATATAGATAACATATTATAGAAAACAATAAAAATAATAATCTTCATAATTTAAACAACTGATCGAGGATGTGTCCAATATGTTTTGACTAGTCCTGTATAATTCGACTTTTTATATATTGAAACTTTATTCTTTAAATATCTATAAGAATTATCTCTATATACATCTATTTTAAAATAAACCGTTGCTCTATCCGATGTATCAACAATGCTCTTAATCAAAGATATTACACCTGTAACTACGCCCAAATATGGAATAAAGCCTATTATTCCTGAAACAATCTCTCTTCCTTGCGCATCATATGTTGACTTACATTTATAAGAATATGCATATATCCATGGTCCAGTAATACCTCTACTTATTGCCACTTTCTCATAATATTTTTGAACTGTCATGACTTCAATCGTTTCATCCATATATACCGTATCACCTATAAGCTTAAATGTGTGTACATCTCCATTTGGCAATTCAATTGTACTATCAAACTCTCCATTTTGTATAATTTTAATTTTTTCATCTTCATTTTTTCTATCTATTATAGTTATTGTATTATTTTCATTTAAAATAGAGTAATTCTCATCATCAAAAAAAACTTTTTCTTCTTCTGCTCTCACACCAACATCTACTGCATTAAAAAATATTAACATCGATAATAAAAAAACAGCTTAAAAGTTTTAATCTATACATCCATAAACTCCTTTTTTAAAATTTCAAACCCAAAACACGAACAGAAAGCGTTTTCTATTTGAATTAAAGCACAATATCACTATTTTGTCAATCATATATACAATCCTCCATTTTTTAGCGTAAATAATATAGCATTGATTATACTACAAGTCCTTATGAATAGACAAAAACAAAAAAATAGGATATACTGGATTTACTTGGGGTCGACCCCTGCCACCACATTTTCTTGGGGTGGTTTTCTTTTTTCCTTTACAATTTCTGGGGTTTGGCTTTCTTATTATCTAATCTTACGTTATACTTTATTTTAGAAAGGTTAAAAAAAAGATAGAAGCCAACTACCACATTAACCTTCTATCTTTGTTCCAATGAACATTATGATAATAGCTAATTTTCCTATCAAA
>CAJFOG010000039.1 GCA_904395785.1 uncultured Eubacterium sp.
CTCCTTCATGTATTTTTAATAATTGATATAAAATATCCTTTGCTTCTTTACGTGCAACAATACGATCAAGAAAGCCTTTTTTTAATAAAAATTCTGCACGTTGAAAATCTTCAGGTAATTCTTCTTTTACAGTTGAGGCAATTACACGTTTCCCTGCAAACCCAATCAATGCATTAGGCTCTGCTAATTGAATATCTCCAAGCATCGCAAAACTAGCAGAAACACCACCTGTTGTAGGATGTGTTAAAAAACTTATATATAATAAACCTTCTTCTTTATGTCGTGCTAAAGCAGCACTTGTTTTTGCCATCTGCATTAAAGATAAGATTCCTTCTTGCATACGTGCTCCTCCACTTGTACTAAATAAAATAAGTGGTAATTTTTTCTTTGTCGCATACTCTATACAACGCGTAATCTTTTCCCCAACAACACTCCCCATACTTCCCATAAAAAAATTACTATCCATAACACCTAATACACAACTTAATCCATGAATCTTGCATGTACCATATACAAAAGCTTCTTGTAGCCCAGTTTTTTGTTGAAGTAGTTCTAATTTCTTTTGATATCCTGGAAATGATGGTACTTCTTTTAAACGTAATGTTTTATCTAGTTCTTTAAAACTATTTTCATCACTAATTTGACGAATACGCTCTCTTGCACTAATTTTTAAATGACATCCACAATGTGGACATACATATAAATGTTCCATCAATAGCTCATAAGGAATATTTTCTTTACAATCACTACAGCTTAAAAATAAGTTTTCAGGAATATCCAAACGTTCTTGGGGTTCATTTCCTCTACGCTGACGAAACAAATCTAATCGTTTCTTACGTAACTTAAATAATTGTTCCATCTTCCTTCAACTCCTTTATAAATGTTTCCATAAATCCAGTATCATAACGTCCGCTAATAAATGTTGGATGATATAATAATAAATACTGTAATTCAATATTTGTTTCTATCCCTTCAATTAATAATTCTTCTAACGCAATACGCATTCTTCTAATACATTCTAAACGCGTTGGTCCTGATACGATAATTTTTGCTATCATCGAATCATAAAATGGTGGAATCGTATACCCGTTATATACTGCACTTTCAATACGCACATGTTGTCCTAATGGGAAATTAATAAAAGAAATCTTTCCTGCACAAGGGGCGAAATCTTTTCGAATATCTTCCGCATTAATACGACACTCCATTGCATATCCATGTAATTGTATTTGCTCTTGTGTATACGGTAAGGTATGTCCTTGTGCAATTTGAATTTGTAGTCGAATTAAATCGATTCCTGTAATTTCCTCGGTAATGGTATGTTCCACTTGAATACGTGTATTCATTTCCATAAAATAATAGTTTTCTTGTCCATCTAATAAAAATTCAATTGTTCCTACACTATCATAACCTACCGCAAAACATGCTTTTTTCGCATCATGTAGTAAACGTTGTCTTGTTGTTTGAGATAGTGAATGACATGGTGCTTCTTCTAGTACTTTTTGATTTCTACGCTGTGCTGAACAATCTCTTTCAAATAAATGAATCACATTCCCATGTTGATCGGCTGCTAATTGTACTTCAATATGTTTTGGTTGAAGTAACAGTTTTTCCATATAAACCGCATCATGATGAAAACATGCTTTTGCCTCTGCTTTTGCACTTTCATATGCAGCTTTTAATTCATCTTTTGTATTCACACGACGCATACCACGTCCTCCACCACCACTTGCAGCTTTAATTAATACTGGATATCCAATAACATCAGCTTGACGATACGCATCATCTACAGTGTGTAAAATATCTTTTGATCCTGGAATTACAGGTACACCTGCTTCTATCATACTTTGTCTTGCGTGATTTTTATCTCCCATACGATCAATCACATCTGGACTTGGTCCAACAAACAATAAGCCACATTGCATCACCAAACGAGCAAATTGCGCATTTTCACTTAAAAACCCAAATCCAGGATGGATTGCATCACAACCAGTCATACAGGCAGCACTTAAAATATTTTGCATATGCAAATAACTATCTTTCGCACTACCTTTCCCAATACATACCGCATAATCTGCTAGTTGGACATGTAAAGCTTCTTTATCTGCCGTAGAGTATACTGCCACTGTTTCAATTTTCATAAGCTTACATGTGCGAATAATACGTACTGCAATTTCTCCACGATTCGCAATTAACATTCGTTTGATCATGCAACTTCTCCAATACGAATGAGTTCTTGATCAAATTCTACCATTGCCTCATTTGTCACAACAATTTCAGAAACAACTCCATCAACTGGAGAAGCAATCTCATTCATTACTTTCATTGCCTCAATAATACAAAGTACATCCCCTTTTTTCACACGCTGACCAATTTGTACAAATGGTGTACCTCCAGCAGAACGAGCACTATAATATGTTCCTACCAAAGGTGCTTTTACCCATGTTCCTTCTTTTACTTCTTCTTTTTTCTCTTCTTCTATATTAGAAATACTAATTGGTTGTGCAACGCTAGTAATCACTGGTTGTATTTCTTTTTCTAATTTAATTTTTAATTCTTTTGTGTCTAATTCCATTTTCGCAATAGGACTTTGCGAAAACATCTTCATAATTTCTTTTACTGCATCTATATTCATATACTACCTCCATAAGAGTGAATTATCTTGGTTGAAAAAAGCCAAGTAAACCTTGGCTTTTTTTATTGTTTACTTTCTAATAATTTAACGATATCCGCAACTGTAACTAGTTTTTCTAGCTCTTCATCATCAATACGAACATCAAAAGCTGTTTCAAGTTCTAGTGATAATTCAACAGCCGCCAAAGAATCGATACCTAAATCATCCTTCAAATTAGCTTCCATTGTAATCATATCTTCATCTACATTAATAGCTTCTACTAAAACTTCTTTTACTTTTTCTAACATGTGTCATTCCTCCATTTACATCTAGCTTTCGATACTAGATTAACATTACTTGTAACTAATGTCAATATTTTTAGTTTTTTTTACTAGATTATTTTTTAAAAAAAACTTTACTTTTTAATAAAGTAAGACAGATAACTGTCGCTAGCATTATAGTACTTTGATATTCAAAAGTAAATACCTTTTTTGATTTTTTTAATTATCTACTCTAATTTCTCTCTCGTATTTTTCATAAATTTCAAGTATAATACGTTTAGAAATAGCCAAAATAAAGGCAAATCAGAAAGGATATTAAATTATGAATGAAAAAATAATATGTGTCATTGCAAGTGAATATTCAGATCCACAGCATGAAGAAGAATTTTTAGAACTTGTGAAAGCATGTGATATGTGTCCAACACATATCATAACCCAACATGTAAAACAAATTTCTTATAAAACATATATTGGCAGTGGTAAATGCCAAGAAATCCAAGATATTCTTCAAGATGAATCAATATCTTATGTAGTATTTGCACATGCATTAACTCCCTTACAAATAAAAAACTTACAAGAAATATTACAAATACCTATATTAGACCGTAATGATATCATCCTACGTATCTTTGATCGTCATGCGACTTCTAAAGCTGCGCGGCTACAAATCAAAACAGCTCGTCTACAAAATGAATTGCCTAGATTAATTGGATCACAAACACAATTAAGTCGCCAAGGTGGAAGTGGATTTAATAAAGGAGCTGGAGAACAACAACTAGAATTAGATCGAAGAACTATTCGTCATCAAATTCAAGAAGCGAAAAAAGAATTAAAAAAACTAAAAGCACAACGCATGACACAGCGTAAAGCAAGGACTCAATCCTTATTACCTGTTGTCTCCCTTATTGGATATACAAATGCAGGGAAATCAACGTTAATGAATCGTATCTTACAAGCAAGTGGTCAAGAAAAAGAAGTATTAGAAAAAGATCAACTTTTTGCTACTTTAGATACATCCATTCGTCATATACAACGAGGCAATGGTCATTCTTTTTTACTAAGTGATACAGTTGGATTCATCTCAGATTTGCCACATACGCTAATTGAAGCGTTTCACTCTACCTTAGAAGAAATATGCTATGCAGATTTACTTATTCAAGTCATTGATGCATCAAGCCCTTATACAAAACAACAAATAGATGTAACAATGCAAACGTTAAAAGAATTAAATGCTGCCCACATCCCGATGCTAATTATATTTAATAAATGTGATAAAACAGAATATACTTACCCATTAAAACAAGATGACCACTTATTTATTTGCGCAAATGATACATTAAGTATCAACATGTTATTAGAAGAAATTACAAAACAACTCTTTCAACATGATGTACAAGTACAAATGCAAATCCCCTACACCCAATACAACATATGCTCCCACATCATGCATCATGCACAAATTTTATTATATGAAGAACATGAAGAATTTGTCATCCTAGAAGCATTCATTAGTAAGCGTTTATACCAAACATATCAATCTTATGTGACAAAGATTATCAACGTATAATGTGCATATAGTACATAACCACCCATCTAACATCCATGGGTGGTTATTTAAATATAAGAAGTTTGTGTTTTTATTTGCTGCCATATAATAGAAACGCCTTTGCTAGAAGTAAATCCAATACAATTAGATAATCCTAATAAAGTTATATCTAGAGATGGTTGTAACGCTATCGTTGTATGTCCATATGCAGCTCCATATTGCATAGTTGTCACTTTTCCATCCGCTATCGCATGATACGTCAACTCAAAGTCTTTTATCATGTGACCTGATGTATCTTTTATATCAAAATCAAACACAACACCTGTCATGGAATAATAGGTTTCTTTAGGAGTATCTACAGATCCATCTATTTGATTTATGAATCCACTCGTTCCCCTCATTGCAAATCTTGCTTGATTTCCAGCAATTCCAATCCCAACATAATCTTTTAACTTCATGAATGGTTTCCCTTTCCAATAACCTGAAACCTTCACACTTGCATATGTTCTATTTTCTGAAGCATTATAATAAAAGCTTTGCAATGACATATTCATACACAAAGACATAGATGCACTTGCTGTTTTTTCTTTAGAGCCATCATAAGTTCTTATCGCCTCAATTTGGCTATCACTATATCCTTGGTTTTTCAATTCGTTATCAGATAATGCTTGTAAAGAATAAATAAACCTAGGATAATCTTCTATCGCTTGATATAACTCATCAAACTCTTTTATTTCCTGTTCCTTAAGGCTTCTAGTTTTCTCTATCTCTTTCAATTGTTGTAATCGTTCTTTTATCTGCATATACTCATTCATTTCATAAATAATAGAGTCATTATCATTTACGAATAAGCCTTCATCTTCTACATATATAAAAATAAAACAAAAGAGTATACATACAAATAATATACGTTTCTTTTTCATATTCCATCCATCCTTATCCATGACATGAATATTATAAAATAATAAATATTGTAAGCGCAACAATTAAAGAATTTTTTTACTTTAGTAACATTAATAATAAAAAATTGTAATATTTGTGAATTTTTTATCATTTTTGCTTATGAAGTTCTTGTGATACAGAAAACAATGCTGTATAATGATACAGACTGTTAAAGTAATATACTTTATGAGGTGAAATTATGAAAAAAACAATCGTATTAGGTGTAACTGGTGGAATTGCTGCTTTTAAGGCTGCTCAGTTGACAAGTAACCTAATAAAAAAAGGATATGATGTAGAAGTTATTATGACAAAAAATGCTACTGAATTTATTACCCCTTTAACTTTTGAAAGCTTGACAAGACATAATGTCATGATTGATACTTTCGAAAAAGTTGCAGATCGTAGTGTAAAACATATTTCTATCGCAAAACGTGCTGATGCTTTTATATTAGTTCCTGCAACTGCCAATGTAATCGCAAAAATTGTACACGGTTTAGCTGATGATATGCTAACAACAACGTTTTTAGCTGCCAAATGTAAAAAAGTAATATGTCCTGCGATGAATACCAACATGTATGAAAATCCTATTACACAACAAAATTTACAATTATGTCGCCAATATGGATATCATGTAATAGAACCCGATAGTGGCTACTTAGCTTGTGGTGATACTGGACAAGGCAAATTAGCAGATTTACATACAATTGAACAATACATAGATTCATTGTTTCAAGATCATGCACTATTAAAAGGAAAACGTGTACTTGTAACAGCAGGACCTACACAAGAAGCATTAGATCCTGTACGTTTTATTAGTAACCACTCCTCTGGTAAAATGGGATATTCAATTGCGCAAGCTGCTTATGATATGGGAGCTGAAGTAACTTTAATTAGTGGCCCTGTAAATTTATCTAGTATTGATGGTGTTACTATGATTCATGTAACAAGTGCCAAAGAAATGATGGAAGCTGTAAAACAAGAATATGCAACACAAGATTTCATTATTAAAGCTGCTGCTGTAAGTGATTATCGAGCAGAAACAATATCACAAGAAAAAAGAAAAAAACAAGCAGATACGATACAACTAACCTTTGTGAAAAACGAAGATATTCTTGCCTATTTAGGACAACATAAAAAACCATCCCAAGTGTTATGTGGTTTTGCGATGGAAACAAATCATGTTGTAACTTTCGCAAAAGAAAAAATGAAACGTAAACAATGCGATATATTAATTGCTAATAATTTACGTCAAGAAGGTGCAGGTTTCCAACATGATACAAATGTTGTAACCATGCTTTATGAAGATGTAGAAGAAACTTTACCATTAATGAAAAAATATACATTAGGACAAGAAATTTTAAAGAAAATGGTATATCTACAGGAAAAAAAGAAAGGATAGTTATATATGTTAATTGTGATTGATATTGGAAATACGAATATTACGATTGGTATTTATCAGGGAGAAACTATTATTGGAAATTATCGCTTAACAACAAAAATGCAGCGTACGAGTGATGAGTATGGATTTATGATTTTAAACTTTTTAAATGCATCTACTGTCGATACACAAGATATTGAAGATGTTATTATATCTAGTGTTGTTCCAAAAATTATGCATTCTTTTTTAAACGGTATTCGTAAATATATGCATAAAGAACCGATTGTAGTAGGACCAGGTATTAAAACAGGAATTTCTGTAAAAGCTGAAAACCCAAAAGCTGTTGGCTCTGATCGTATCGTTGATGCTGCTGGTGCTTTTTATGAATATGGAGGACCTTGTTTAGTCGTTGATTTTGGTACAATGACAACTTTTGATTATGTTGATGAACACGGAAATTTTGAATTTGGCGTAATTACATTAGGTATAGAAACTGGTGCACAGGCAATGTCAGCACAAGCTGCAAAACTTCCTGAAATAGAAATTAAAAAACCAAAAACAATTCTTGCCAAAAATACTCCTACAAGTATGCAAGCAGGTTTATTATACGGTTATATTGGACAAAGTGAATATATTATTAAAAAGTTTAAAGAAGAGCTAGGTACAAATATGAAAGTCATCGCAACAGGAGGACTTGGACAAATTATTTATAGAAATACAGATTATATTGACATTTATGATCGTGACTTAACATTTAAGGGTTTAAAACATATATACGATAGATACAAAGTTTCAAGATAAGAAAATAATCCCTTGTAAGTTTTTATAAGGGATTATTTTTATGATAGCCTTCTTTCAAAATTTCCACTCACGCTCATACCCTCATAACATATTACGAAAGCCTGTGGGTCTTGTGTATAAATAATTTTTTTTATTTGATTAACTTCATATTTATTAATAATAGTAACTAAGACAAGTGTTTCTGTATCCGTATAAGCTCCTGCACCTTTCCAATATGTTACACCTCTTCCCGTTTGTTTCATAATTTCTTGTTGTACCTGTTTATTTTTAGTAAATATCATCACACTCATATTAATATTTTGATAATGTGTCTTATCGACAACTAGAGAAAATATAAACATATAAATTACAGAATAAATTGCTGTTTGTACATTAAATAAGAAAGCACAAATACCATATACTACTACATTCACTATTAATGCCAACTTTCCTACTGAAATACGTTCAGTCTTTTTAGATAGATATACACCTAAAATATCTAATCCTCCTCCACATCCCATACTTCTTAATGCCAAACCAATACCAAAACCTGTAATTAATCCAGCTATTATACAAGAAGTTAATACATCTTGTATAATTATCGAGGATGGAATAGGGACAAAAGAAAATGTTATGGTTTGTGCGATTACACATAATAGTGTACGAATAAAAAATTTATAAGATAAACTTTTATACGCTAAAATAAATAAAGGAATATTACATAAAAAGTTAATCATACCTGCAATATCAAATGAACCTAAAGAAAAATTCAAATACTGTAGTAATATCGTTCTAATAATTTGCGCAATCCCGATAATTCCTCCACTATATAAATTTAAAGGAACTAAAAACAAATTAACACCTATCGCAAATAAAACACCTCCTATAATAGCACCTGTATAACGTTTTATTTCTTCTATTCGTATGTTCATAATTACAACCATCCTTATCTATTTTTCTTTACGCAATTATTATATACTACAGATTCTATTCTCTCAATCCTATCATAATATTTTCTAGTTAAAAACTCTAACATTTAAAATTTAAGAGGTTATCTTATATAAAATATTCATATAAATTTATGATATAATATAAAAATACTAACTATAAAAAATGATGAAAATTAGAAAGCAGAAAGGATGATCATCATGGTACATATCGGCAATAGTTGGGATGTTTTATTAAAAGACGAATTTATAAAACCATATTATCTACAATTACGACAATTTCTTGCGAAAGAATATCGTCAAGAAACAATATATCCAAATATGTATGACATATTTAATGCTTTAAAATATACTCCTTATGAACAAGTTCATGTCGTTATTCTTGGTCAAGACCCTTATCATGGACCTCATCAAGCACATGGACTTAGTTTTTCTGTAAAAAAAGGAGTAACTCCTCCTCCTTCCCTACAAAATATATTTAAAGAACTTCAAAATGATTTAGGGTGTACAATTCCTCATCATGGAGAATTAACACAATGGGCAACACAAGGTGTATTATTATTAAATACTGTATTAACAGTACGTGAAAAACAACCAAATTCTCATTCGAATAAAGGGTGGGAACAATTAACAGACCGTATTATTACTTTACTAGACAAAAGAAAACAGCCTATTGTATTTATGCTTTGGGGTAAGCATGCACAAAGTAAAAAAACACTAATTCAAAACCCTAACCATCTAATACTTAGTTGTTCACATCCTAGTCCTTATTCTGCATCTTTTGGATTTTTTGGATGTCGGCATTTCTCTAAGGCAAATCAATTTTTATGTATAAATCATCAACCGCCTATTGACTGGCAAATTCGATAAAAGCATAGCTATTTAAACTATGCTTTTCTTTTACTATTTTCAACTTCTTGTTGTTTTTCTACTAAATATTCCCATCGTTCCATCTTTTCTTCTAATTGTTGTTCCAACAACATTCGCTGATCACTTAACATTTGTAGTTGCGCAAAGTCCTCCATACAAGTTGCCATTTTTTCATCTATCATTTGAATCTGGTTTTGTATTTCTTCCATTACTTGATCCATCGTCTCTAATTCTTGTTTTTCTTTCGTTGACATTCTTATTACTGGTTGTTTTTTTGTATCTGCTTTAATGACTTTTTGTTGTTTTTGAACACTTATATTAAGATAGCTACTATATCCTCCTATATGTTGAATAATCTGTTTATTTCCATCAAAGACAAATAGTTTATCACATACTCGATCTAAAAAATAACGATCGTGTGAAACACAAATAATAACACCAGGGAATTGATCTAAATAATCTTCTAATATTTGTAATGTTTGAATATCTAAATCATTAGTAGGTTCATCTAGTAATAATAC
>CAJFOG010000040.1 GCA_904395785.1 uncultured Eubacterium sp.
CAAAGTAGGCACTAAATTTGAATCTGCATCATAATCTAATAAAGACTGATATACAAGATCCACTAAATATCCATCATAAGATGAACTGTAGTAAATTGGCGAGAAAGTTCCCGATAATTCTTCTGCACCAACAATTAATGTGTTTTCTCGTGTTCCTGAACCTGTTGAACTACATCCAACAGTTGTTAACGCTAATACTCCAACCATTAGCGAAGCCATAAGCTTTTTCATAAATTCCCTCCTGTCATCCATAGAATACCTTTATTATACTCTATATATTTATAAAATACAACAAAAAAAAGATTGCTTTCACACACCTATAATATATTTTCTTTCATTTTTTCATAATATGATGAAAATTTTCAGTATCTCCTTTACATTATTCTATAGTTTTCAAACAATTTTAAAATTATGTTCATTAATCACATACATCATTAAGTTTTTTTATCATTTTTATCAAAATAAAAAAGATATGCTTTATTTACATATCCTTATAAAATCATTACATATAGATATCTGTTTTTACTTCTCACAATGTTTGTGCTCATTTAATTTTTCTCTGATAAAAATTTTCTTTAAATCCTTTAAGTTCAATGGATATAACGGATATAAATATGATGTTTTAGTAATTGTTTTTGTTCTTATGAAAATAAGGATAACAAATATTATTCCAATCCAAAATCCATACCTTGGCAGTACTGCAATACATACTAACAATAAAATTCTCATAAATTTAACTGCATAACCTAATTCATAACTTGCTTGTGTAAAATTAGCCAAAGCTACAAAAGCCATATATAAAATAATCTCAGGTGCTAACCATCCTGCATTAACCGCAAAATCACCTAAAATTAAAGCTCCAATAATACTAAATGAACTATTTAATGATGAAGGAGTATTTAAACTTGCTAATTTTATCGCATCAATTCCTAATTCAAGTATGATTAATTGTAGAAATATTGGGATATTCATATCTTTATTTATTAATGTAAAAGTTAACCACGATGGAACTATATGTGGATTTTGATTCATATGAAACCAAATAGGTGTTACTAACAATGTAATAAAAAATACAAGTATTCTTATCAATCGTAAATAATTTCCTGTTATTGGTGGTAAATAATAATCCTGCGCTTCTTGTACAAAATCAAAAAATGAAGTAGGGAGCATTAATGCTGATGGAGTATTATCAATTAACAAGATAACTTTTCCTTCCAATATACTACTTGCTGCTGTATCAGGACGTTCTGTATATCTGACTTTTGGTAATGGATTCATCCATGAATGTGGACATAATGCCTCTGCAATACTTTCTTGCGACATGGTTAATGCTTTTACTTGTATATTTTTTAATCTATGTCGTATTTCTTCCAGTACTTGTTGATTAACAGTATCCTCCATATAACATAACACAAGGTCTGTTTGACTACTTGATCCAACACTGTGATATTCCATATGTAATCGAGGATCTCTAATTCTTCTTCGAATCAATGCTGTATTAAAAATTAATGTTTCCACAAATCCATCTCGACTACCTCGCAATGTACGATCTTCTTCTGGCTCCTCCATACCACGTGTTGGATATGTTCTTGCATCAATGATAATCGCTTGTTGATAACCTTCCACTAATAGTAATACACTTCCACTTAATACTGCTTTTACCATATTAGAAATATTATCTTCTACATTTGTTTCCACATACGTAATAAACTTATCACAAAAATCTTGTGGTGTTTCATTTCGTACTGTTTCTTGTATATCTGCTTTTAATAAAAAATTTATAACTTTTTCTAATATCTCATCTTTTACAAAACCATCTACCATGTATAGTTTCATTTGAATATTTTGAATACGTAAAGGTTTTATCACAATATCGAAATTGTCATTTGGTTTTAAAATATCTTCTATTTGTAAACGTAAAGTTTCATATGTTTGTCTCATGTTCATCACCTAAAACTCAGCATTCCCAATTCTTGTTAGTTTATACAAAAAAAGGATATACTGGATTTACTTGGGGTCGACCCCTGCCACCACATTTTCTTGGGGTGGTTTTCTTTTTTCCTTTACAATTTATG
>CAJFOG010000041.1 GCA_904395785.1 uncultured Eubacterium sp.
TGGACTTTTTTTTGTACAATATGAAGAAAATAACATGTTATTTTCTTCATATCTATAATTCCAAATTCATTTTACAATTGGTGTTTTAATAAAATTAAAATATTTTTAATAAAGTTAAAGTGAAATTGAATAAAATTAAAAGACTATCAGCGATATCACTGATAGTCAAATCTATATTAATCAATCATGATTGTCTTTTTTTCAGATACTTGTGCAGTTTGTTTAGGAACTGTAATTTTTAATTCACCGTTAGTATATGTAGCTTTAATATCTTCTTCTTTTACTTGATTACCTACATAAAAGCTTCTTTCAAAACTTCCACGGTAACGTTCTTGACGAATGATATTACCTTTTTCATCTTTTTCTTCAGATGAAGTGTGTTGTTTTGCTTGTACTTGTAAGTATCCATCTACTAATTGTAAAGAGATATCTTCTTTTAAGCATCCTGGTAATTCAATATCAAGTAAGTAAGAATCATCATTTTCAGTAATGTCTGTTTTCATTGCTTTCGCATTGTTTGTGAAGAATGGTGAAGTAAATACATCATCAAATACGTCGTTGAATAAATCTGTTGTTTTAGGGAAAAGTTTCATAATTCATCGCCTCCAATTTTTAATTCATAGCGACTAAAGTAGTCGTTACTTATGAAATCAGTATCCCCTGATTACACTTATATTATAATCAAAGTTTTTAGCAAAGTCAATAAATAAGTGCTAAAAACTTTGAAAATAAATATTTTACAAATTATACACACAATGTCAAAATTAAAGAGAGAAAATTTTAAAAATATGACATAATATGTGTAAGTAAAGGAAGTGATATTTTGATTTTATTTGTGAGTGGTAGATGCGATATTCCTACATTTTACAGTACATGGTTTTTTAATAGAATTAAAGCAGGTTATGTAGATGTTCGTAATCCTTATGATCCTCATCAAATTAGTAGAATAGTTTTAGATCAAGCGAATATTGATGCGATTATTTTTTGTACAAAAAACCCTATTCCAATGTTGAAAAGGTTAGATGAAATTCCATTTCCATATCTTTTCCATATCACAATTACACCATATCATCAAGATATAGAACCATGTGTCATGAATAAAAAAGAAATCATGAATGCTGTAAAATACTTATCAAAACATATTGGGAAAGATAAGGTAGTGATACGTTATGATCCAATATTACTGAATAAGACATATACGATAGATTATCATGAAAAGGCATTTCAAAAGTTATGTGAACAAATATCCCCTTATATTCATAAGATTATTATCTCATTTGTAGATATGTATAAAAACACAATGGAAAATATGAAATATATGCAACTGCATCCATTAAATTATAATGAAATGCATGAACTAGGAAAACGTTTAGGTAAAATTGCATATACCTATGATATAAAGATAGAAACTTGTGCAGAATCTTGTGATTTAAGGGAATATGGCATTGCACAAGGTCGATGTATTGATAAAAAAGAAATGGAAAAACTCATCGGTTATGAAATACCTTATAAAAAAGGTGTTAGATCACAGTGTTCATGTATTGAAACAGTTGATATCGGTGATTATAATTGTTGTCATCATGGCTGTAAATATTGTTATGCGAATTATGATGAAAAACAAGTAAAAGATAGGATACAGTTACATGATCCAGATAGTTCAGTATTATTAGGGTATCTTACGAAACAAGATCGTATTACAGAAAGAAAAGAGAAGTCTTTTCGTCAAATTACATTGCTTTAGACATATTGTAGTATACGTATACATACAATGGTATGGAAATGGAGGAATTATACTATGGATGAAACTTTAAGCACGAATCCTTTACGATTTGAAACAAACCCATACCATAATATTTTAGTAAAAGATAGAAAAATTATGGAATTAACAGGAGTAAAACAGATTGATAGCTTTGATTCCAGTGAATTTTTGATGGAAACAGCACAAGGTTGGATGCTTGTACAAGGAAAAGATTTAACATTAGGTAAATTAGATACAGAAAGAGGAGATGTAGTTATTAAAGGGTTAATTGAAACAATTTCTTATGTATCTAATAAGAAAGGGAATCAAAAAGATTCTGTAATCTCAAAAATATTTAAGTAATGTTATTACCTCAACAAATACAGGCTATTCTTTATCATATATTTATGGGCTGGATGTATGGTTTTTGTTTTAGTTTTCTATTAGTTATGATCAAAGGATGGCGGTATACATGGATGAAGGGACTTACGGAAATCGTATATCACCTTCTATTTACATCTCTTATGTTTTATGGTCTTTTTCATATCAATGGTGGGATTACAAACATATATCTTATTGTCTTCTTTTTACTTGCGATACTCTTATATTATAAATACTATTTACAAGTTTTCTTAGCTTCCTTTTATGGTGTAAAACGTATGTTTTTACCAATTAGGAAAAAACTGCATCTTGTAAAATGGAAAATAGTTGCTATAATAAGATTACCAAGGAAAATTAGAAGGAGGCGAAAAGATGCAAAAAGAAAAAAGAAAGCAAAAAAGAAAAAAGAAAAAGCGTCCAATAGCAACCTTCTTTAGTTTATTGTTAATGTTTTGTGCAGCCGTATTGTTATATCAAACAGCAGAAGACTTTAAAACAACAATAGACTTAAAAAAGGAAATATCAAGTACAGAAAGTACAATAAGTAGTTTAGAAACAAAACAAGAAGAGTTAAAAAATGAAAAATTAAAGCTTTCTGATGATGAATATGTAAAAAGATATGCAAGAGGAAAGTACATGATGAGTAAACCTGGTGAACAAGTATTTGTACTACCTCCAAAAAATACAGAAAAAAGTAGTGATGAATAAGAGCTGTTGATAATAACGGCTTTTTTTCATTATAAAAAGAATCTCATTGAGGTTCATAGTTATCTGATTTTGATACGTGTATAATATTCAGCTTCACTTTCATGATGAATATATGCTTGATTGTTTAACTGTGCTTTTAAGGATGCAGGATTATTTTTATGTACTGAAAAATATACTTCTGTTTCATCTTCCGGTAGAAGTTTTTTACATTTTTCTAGCGCAAGTGCTAATCCTTTACTTGCATAACCTTTGTTTCTATATTTTGGTAAGATACCGTAACCAATATGTCCAGGACCAGTTCTTAAAAAATCATTCAAATAATGACGAATTTTAAAAAGACCGACAATTTCATTATCATTCCATAAGAAGTAATATGTATCAGGTACAAATCCAGGTTTTAAGTTTATACCTTTACTCGCATCTAACCGTTCTTTTATGGAATGTGTTATAAAATCACGATAGGATATGTTTTCATATTCATTCTCAAATCCATGTTCACTTGGCATATGTTTAAAAAATTCATACTCTTGTTTGCTGCTTTCTACATTTAATTCTTTTAAATATAACATTTTCATCACTCCCATTTATCATATTAACATAAATAATTAGTTAAAAATACAACAATTATACATTTCTATTAAAAAGTGTTACAATACATACAAGTTAGGAGCGATAGTATGAAACGTTTTATGATGCTTATATGTGTATTTATGTTATGGTTACTAATGCAAATGACAGCATTGATGGCACAAGATGATATACAATTAGATATAGAAAGTAATGTAGGATATGTTTATAACATTGATACAGATACAGCGATATATGAAAAAAATGCAGATAACAAGATATATCCAGCATCTATGACAAAAATTATGACAGTATATACAGCATTACAGTATGTAGAGGATATGGATTATGAAATTACCTTAAATGAAAAGGTTTTTAATGGTTTGGCAAGAGAAAATGCAAGTGTTGCAGGATTTTCTATAAATGATAAAGTGAGTATAAAAGACTTATTATATGGAATTATGCTTCCTTCTGGTGCTGATGCGTGTAGAGCAATTGCGATATATGTTGCAGGATCTGAAGAAGGATTTGTACAGTTAATGAATGAGCAAGCAAGGAAACTTGGATTAAAACATACAAGATTTTCAAATACAACTGGATTGCATGATATAAGCCATTACACTACGGCAAAAGAAATGGCAACTATTTTAAAAGAAGCAATAAAAAATAAGGATTTCATGGAAATTTTTACGACAAAAGCATATCAAACAAAAGCATTACAATCTAATCAAAAAGGAATTTCAATGCAATCTACAATGTGGAAGTATTTGGATACTATACATGCAGACACATCATTATTCATAGGAGGGAAAACAGGATATACATTAGAAGCAGGACATTGTCTTGCATCTTTAAGTACAAAGATAAATCAAGCACAGTACATCACAATTACAGCGCAAGGTAAAGGAACATTTCAAGATACAGTGCAAGTAGAGGATGCTCAAAAAATTTATAAGTATTTAAAAGAGAACTATGAATATCGTACCTTATATAAAAAAGGTGAGCATATGATAGATATTCCAGTAAAAAGGTTGATAGGTACAAGTAATATCTCTTATACAGCTGTAGATGATATAAAAGCTGTTGTAAGAAAAGATGATGAAATCAAAGTCCAGTTTCAATCTGAATCACCTTTAAAAGAGCCAATAAAAGAAGGAGATAAGATTGGAAAACTTGTATTGCTTGGGAAATATGGGAAGGTGATGGAGTTAGCTTGTATATCGAATGTAACATTGTATCCGACAGGACTTATGTTGATTATGTTAATATTCATTGTATTAATAGGCTTAGGTTATTGGTTATGGATTCATTTTAGAAAACATAAGTTAAGAAGAAAACAGTTAAGAACGATGAGAAATCGTGATGCAATATTATTTGATGTTATACATGGGATGAATCGTAATAGAAAGGAGTGAGGTTATGAAATTTAAAAAATGTATAGGAATATTTTTGGGTGTTTGTATAGTAGGACTAATAGCTTTTTATTTTATAAAAAATCAACAAAATAAAACAGTAATGAAACAGGATGCAAATATTGAAGTAGCATTTAGAAACACAAATGTACAATTAACAAAAGGGTGCACATATCAATCAAGATATAATATTAAATCAGTAAAAGATGAAAAAGGTAAAAAATTATCTTATAGTAAAGTATTGTCTGAAGGTACATATATTATTGAAGATAATTTAGAATGTAGTGTAGCAGGTACATATGAAGCGAAAGTTATGGCGATGAATGAAGATAGTCAAACATCAGAAAAAACTTTTACGATTACAATCAATGATGATAATATAGATTATAGTGCCGTAACAACCAAACTAGTGGAACCAACATATATTGATGGAATTTTATTAGTAAATAAGCAACATGCATTACCATCTGATTTTCATGAGGACAATAATACAGCTTATCAAGCATATCATCAGTTACAAGAAGCTGCAAAGGCAGATGGTTATACATTGCCATTACTTTCTGGTTATCGCTCTTATGAGTATCAAACTGAGTTATATCAAACATATGTAAATAATGATGGTGTAGAAGCAGCAGATCGCTATTCTGCAAGACCAGGGTATTCTGAGCATCAAAGTGGATTATGTTTTGATGTAGGGGAAATTTCGTATGAATATGGTGAATCTGCAGAAGGAAAATGGCTTGCGAAACATTGTGCAGAGTATGGGTTTATTATTCGTTATCCAAAAGGAAAAGAACATATCACTGGATATACCTATGAACCATGGCATATACGATATGTAGGAAAAGAAGCTGCAACCTTTATTATGGAAGAAAACATTACACTAGAAGAATATTTAGGAGCAAGATAAAATGTGGTGGTACCAAATAAACGATTCTAAATACTAAAAAACGTGTAGACTTCATTTAGAAGAAAACACGTTTTTTTTATGGTATCTTTCAAATACGAATAATAACTAAATCTATTATAATGCATATCAGTAAATATGCTATTTATTGGAATCCAAGAAAATGAAAGTTCGATGATAGGAAAGAAATAGTCTACGTTCTTTACTCATATATTGTTCAGATAATTTAAAGTTTTTATGTAGTATATAAGAAGTTTCTAAATTAGGTTTTTGAAGTAAAGCTTGTGATAAGATAATATAACCGTTATCATCAAATGTAAAATATCCTTGGTCAAATAAATAGTCATGATTTCTACATAATAATAAACCATTATTATGGTCTATTGCTTCATATAAATGGGCGCAGTCTCTAAAAGGTTTAATGTGAGAAGCAATCAACATATGGGCAATATTAATTTGACAGATAGGGCAGGCGTGATCAAATTCATGAAATAAGGTATCTTTATAAAAAGCTTGTAGAGATTTTGTTTCATCTCGATCATGTGGGATTCCTCTTCTTGGGATAATACTTAAAATAACATCTTTATTATGGTAAGGAATCATAGATAACTTAGTATTTTTATATTCGATACGTTTATCTTCATGAGATACGATTGACGATGTATATAAAGCAGTTAGTGTATGTGATACAAGTGGTTGTGTATCTGCTTGATATTCTTGTATGATCTGACGTAATCGATGTAAGTGCTTATGTTGAAAACAAATCATCTGATTATGAAAATCAAAAATAGAAGTCTGCATTAACATTTGAAAGATTTCATTATCAATTTGTTGACAAATCTCTTCTTGACTAACATACGTATTATCTTTACATTGTATACGAATGAAATTATAAAAAGAGGAATCATGAAGAAAAGTTTCCACAAGAGATAGTGCTTCTACTGTGGAGTTTTGATTACTTTTCGCATAGATGGTAGGTGCAGGTCGTAAATCTATTCCATTTTTTCCTACAACCAAAGCTTGTTTATGATATAAAAATTGAATAATTTCTTTAACTTCTGACAGTTTTATATTGTAAGCATCATTGATTAATTTTTCATATACTTTAATAGGTGTTTCTTCTAATGTAATACTATGTAGTTCTATCGCATCTAGTATTAATAAGAGTTTTTTAAATATAAGTTTTTTCATATTTTCTATCCTTTCTGCGTATTCTTCATGTATATTATACATAATTTTTTTATATTTTTTATTATCTTGTCATAATACGTGTGATTTCGACAAATCAAAACATTTACAATGTAGCCATTGAAGGAGAGTGTTAAGATGAAAGGACCAGGAATAAAAGATTACTTAACTGTGCTAACAATTATGAAAGAAGATGCACAAAATGAAGGAAAGGAATATTTAGAAATTAATTCTAAACAATTGCATGCGGAGGTATCACCAGAGCATGCGACAATGCCTACATGTTGTCAAGCGATTTATAAATTAATGTTAGAAGGAGATGAGATTATTCAAAGACCAAAAGGTACAACAGGGTTTGGATCTCATTTAACGGTACGTTACTATATGAAAGATTTAGAAAATCGTAAACGTATGTTTCCAGATAAGAAAAGAGGAAGACCTGCGAAAACTGAGGAAGAAAAGTTAGCAGCAAGAAGAGCTAAAATGAAACGTAATACTGAAGATTTAGCTAATTTGATTAAACAGTGGCTGCAAGATCATGGTTGGCGATATGAAGAGAAAAAAGATGTGATTGAAGCATATCAACAACAAGAGAAGTGGATTATTAATGTACAAGGAATTAAAAGAGGTAGAAAACAAACATTACCGGTAAAAATTAGTGAAGCTTTAAAGATTATTGAAGATACTACAACGCATTATAGCATTGCGTTTAATGATTCACTATCATATCGTAGACAATGGAGTGAGATTCCTAAGGCTGTAAAAAACAGTTTAAATATGAGTGTGATATTAGCAGACAAAAAAGGAAATATTGTAAAGATATAAGAAGCGTCAATTCGTGGCGCTTTTTATGTAATTAAATAGCGTATAACAATCTGTAATTTTTTTACAGTATAACATTTGAGCAATTATAAGAATTTTAAAGAGCCTATTTGTATTGACTTTGCAGATATTGCAGGATATCAATTTAGTAACGATTGTATTACAAATGGAATGATTAGTAAAATGTTAATCTATGGAAAAAATGCAACTGGTAAAACAAACTTAGGTAGAGCAATTATGGATATTCATTATATGATGCGTTATAATTTAGGTGTTATGAATGATATAGAACCTTTAAATGCTGATTCTAATCTTGATTACTCATCTTTTTCTTATACATTTCGATTTCAAGACGAGGAAGTGTTATATCGGTATGAGAAATATGCTAATCAAAAATTAAAGTATGAAGAATTAATCATAAATAACGTATCTATTTTCCAATGCATGTACGATGATTGTAAATTTGTTTTTGATAATTTAAAGCTTATTAAAGCAGAAACAGCAAATACAGAGCGATATGTATTAAACTTAAAATTAGAAGATGATTTACAGGATGATACTCAATTGTCATTTCATAGATGGTTGATAAGTAATATGACATTCGAAAAGAATTGTGTTTTGAATAAATTGATGAATTATGTTAATAAAATGTCGTGGGTTAGTGCAGATCATAGAAGAAAGTTTAGTCCAATTATTGGATATCAACGATTTTTTGAAAAATTAGAAAGTGAAAGAAAACTAAAGGATTTTGAAAAATTTTTAAATGTTATGGGGATTGATTGTAACTTAGTTCTTGAAAAATTACCAGATGATACATATGAATTATATTATAAGTATGAAAGAAAATTAGTACCGTTTTTTAGAAATGCTTCTAGTGGTACATGGGCATTGTTTGATATATATAGAAAAATAGTATTTAGCTCAGTCGAAGCATCATTTCTATATTTAGACGAATTCGACGCTTTTTATCATTATGAAATGGCAGATAAAGTTATAAACTTTTTTAAAAAGCATTATCCATACTGCCAGATGATTATGACAACACATAATACTAATCTAATGAATAATCGTTTAATGAGGCCTGACTGCTTATTTATATTATCAAGAGAAGGGACGTTAACGGCACTTTGTAAGGCGACCTCTAGGGAATTAAGAGAAGGGCATAATCTAGAAAAGATGTATATCAGTGGTGAGTTTGAAAAATATGAGTAAATATGAAAATAAAATAAGAAAACGTAGAAAAACATTATTCATAGTTGAAGGGAATCATGAAAAAATGTATTATTTGAATTGATGATTGCTTGTTTCCCTGAATTAGATATTAAAATGGATGATATATGGATATATGGAACAAACATTTATATGTTATATGAGGACATAAAAAATGAATATGGTTGTGATTGGGTAAAATATAATGATGATATTGATTTACCTTATGTTATAAGTAAAAAGAAAAATATGAAAGAATTACGTTATAAAGAAGATTTTATAAATATCATATTAGTTTTTGATTACGAGAGACATGATCCAAGGTTTTCAGTTCAAAAAATAGAGGATATGCAGAAAATTTTTATAGATGTTACTGATATGGGAAAGTTATATATCAATTATCCTATGATAGAATCATATCAAAATTTTAAGTCATTACCTGATAATGAATTTATAAATAGAAAAATACTAGAAACTTTACAACGTGGTGCAGAGTATAAAAGGCTTGTACAGAACGAATCTATGATACAAAATTTGATAGGGTTTAAACATAAAATAGAGGATACTTTACATAAGTCTTTTCATATTTTGGATGATAAAATAAGAATGGAATGCTGTGATAGGATATTAAATATTTCTGATGATAAAAATTTATTAGAAAAATTGCATGAAGTTTTAGAAAGTGTAATATGTGAAGATGAATTACAGACTGCAAAGTATCAGTATAAACATTGGATTATGAATATGAATTATTTAAATAAGAAGATGTCATATTGGGGTTATATGAGAGAGATATAATAAGTATAGAGAATGTTTTGATACATTAGATTTAATTAAAATTTTAAAAATACAAAATGATGTTAGTAGTGATGTAGAAACAGGTTTTATTGGGTACTAAGCACGTGTTTGTTTTTAATACCAGATTATAATTTTTCATTAATTGAAACAAAGGTTAAAGGTTATAGCTAATTTTAGTTATAGCCTTTTTATACTTAGTAATGATGTGATTAAAAATGATTTTTGAGATGTATGATTGACATTTTATATGAATAGCGTTAAAATACATAGCATGCTATATATTGGAGGTGTAGGATGAAACCTATTGGTTTATTAATTCATCACTTGCATCTTTTACATAGACAAAAATTAAATGTAGTTTTTCAAGAACTGGATTTAACGTCATCTCAGGCATTTACATTAATTCATGTAATTAAGGCATGTAGAAGAAAAGAGTTAATATGTCAAAAAGATATTGAAAAAGCAATGGAAATATCAAATCCGACAGTTACAGGTATTTTAAATCGGTTGGAACAAAAAGAATTGATTATAAGAGTGCCGGGAAAAACAGATGCACGAGTGAAAAATATTATAGTAACAGATAAAGCATTAGACTTAGAAAAAGTGTTACGTCGTAAGTTTTCTGAGGTAGAACAAGATTTATTATCATGTTTCAATGATGAGCAAATACAACAATTTCATATAATGCTTGAAAGAGTTGTAAATTCTCATGATGAAGCGGTGATGATGGAACCAAAATTTAGTAAAGGAGATGATTAAGTATGATCAAACGTATTTTAAAAGAAGTAAAAGAATATAAATTAGCCTCTTTTCTTGCGCCAATGTTTATGATTGGAGAAGTTCTTTTAGAGATTTCATTACCTTTTTTAATGTCATTTATTATTGATAAAGGTGTATCTCAGGGTGATATGCAACAAGTTATGTTATATGGAACACTTATGGTTATCGCAGCATTTGCTTCTTTATTTTGTGGTGCAATGTCAGGAAAATATGCTGCATATGCATCAGCAGGTTTTGCGAAAAATTTAAGAAAAGCAATGTTTTATAATGTACAAGATTTTTCATTTAAAAATATTGATAAGTATTCAACCGCAGGTCTTGTTACACGTATGATGACCGATGTTACAAATGTACAAAACTCTTATCAGATGGTATTACGTTTAGGAGTTAGAGCACCTTTATCATTAATTTGTGCAATGATTATGACTTGTATTATTAATTTTGAATTATCAACGGTATTTTTCTATGCAATTATCTTTTTAGGTGCTATATTAGCACTTATTATTAAATTTGCATATCCAGTATTTGAGGAAGTATTCCGTAAATATGATGATTTAAATGCTAGTGTACAAGAGAATATTACCAATATGAGAGTTGTAAAGGCATATGTAAATGAAGAACATGAAACACAAAAATTTAATAAAGCATCTTATAATATTTATAAAATGTTTAAAAAAGCAGAAAATATAATCATATTTAATACACCTGCAATGCAGTTAAGTATGTATGGATGTATTATAGCAATCTCTTGGTTAGGGGCGAAAATGATTGTTGGTGGTTCTCTGACAACAGGGGAATTAATGAGTATGATAACATATACTACGACAATTTTAATGTCTTTAATGATGTTATCTATGATATTTGTAATGTTGGTTATGTCTTTGGCATCAATTCGTCGTATAGATGAAGTATTAGATGAAAAAAGTGATATTGTTTCACCTGCAAATGCAGTAACATCTGTAAAAGATGGTGAAATTGAATTTAAAAATGTTGGATTTTCATATACAACAGATCAAGAGGAAGAAAACCTAACGAATATTAATCTTAAAATTGCTTCTGGAGAAACTATTGGAATTTTAGGTGGAACAGGTAGTGGAAAAACGACAATTGTATCTTTAATTGCTAGATTATATGATGTCACTGAGGGTGAAGTACTTGTTGGTGGAGTAAACGTAAAAAGATATGATTTAGAAGTATTACGTAATGAAGTTGCTATGGTATTACAGAATAATGTATTATTCTCTGGTTCAATTAAAGATAATTTAAGATGGGGAAATCCTAATGCAAGTGATGAAGAGATGATTCGTGTTTGTCAATTAGCACAAGCAGATGAATTTATTCAACGTTTTCCAGATAAATATAATACACATATTGAACAGGGTGGAAGTAATGTTTCTGGTGGACAAAAACAACGTTTATGTATCGCAAGAGCTTTATTAAAGAAACCGAAAATCTTAATTTTAGATGATTCTACAAGTGCAGTTGATACACGTACAGATTATTTAATTCGTAAGGCATTTAGAGAAGATATTCCAAACACGACAAAAATTATTATTTCACAACGTATTTCATCAATTCAAGATGCGCAACGTATTCTTGTGATGGATGATGGTAAAATTGTTGGTATTGGAACACATGAAGAATTATTAAAAGGTAATAACATTTATCAAGAAGTATATGAAACACAGATGAAAGGAAGTGAAGCGTAATGAGAGTAAAAAATAATAAACCAAAAGCAGATAAACAATCAATTGAAGTACTTATAAGATTATTACGTTATGTTATATCGCGCTATAAATTAACAAGCTTTCTTGTATTTGTATTTGTGCTAATTAGTTCATTGACAAGTGTTGTAAGTTCTTTATTCTTAAAAAGTTTAATTGATGATTATGTCACACCGATTTTAGTGAGTGAAGGTGTTGCAGATTTTACACCATTGTTTCATGCATTATGTATGATGGGAGCAATTTATCTTATAGGTACAGTATCTACATATATTTATTCCTTTTTATTAATTAAAATCTCACAAGGAACAATGAAACGTATTCGTGATGATTTATTCACGCATATGGAAAAACTTCCAATATGTTATTTTGATACACATCATCATGGGGATATTATGTCTGTATATACAAATGATATTGATACATTACGACAACTAATCTCACAAAGTATACCACAATTACTATCATCATTGATTACGGTAATTGGTGTATTTATCTCAATGTGTTTTTTAAGTTTCTATTTAACAATCATCGTTATCGTCATGGTATTTGTAATGAAACAAGTTATGACAAAAATCGCTGGTAAAAGTGGTAAATATTTCTTTGATCAACAACAAAACTTAGGTAAAGTAAATGGCTATATTGAAGAAATGATGAATGGGCAAAAAGTAATTAAAGTATTTACACATGAAGAAGAAACAAAAGAGGGATTTGATGCGGTAAATACTTCATTATTTATAAGTTCATATAAAGCGAACATGTATTCTAATATTTTAATGCCGGTGATGGGGAATTTAGGTAATATTTCTTATGTGTTGACAGCATTAATAGGTGGGCTAGTTTCTATTTATGGAATTGGTGGATTAACACTTGGTGGTCTTGCAAGTTTTCTTCAATTAAATAGAAACTTTACAATGCCGATTGCGCAAATATCTCAACAAATTAACTTTGTGATTATGGCGAGTGCAGGTGCAACTAGAATTTTTGATGTAATGGATGAAGAAAAAGAAGTAGATGAAGGAATAGTAACATTAACAAATGTAAAAGATGAAAATGGTGTTTTAGTTCCTACGAAAGAGAATACTAGTAAGTGGGCATGGTGTCATCCAAGAGAAAATGGTGAAATAGAATACGTTCCTTTGGTGGGAAATGTTATATTTGAACATGTTGATTTTGGATATACAGATAAAAAGCAAATTTTACATGATATTAATTTATATGCGCAACAAGGACAAAAAGTTGCCTTTGTAGGGGCTACTGGTGCAGGGAAAACAACAATCACAAACTTAATCAATCGTTTTTATGATATACAAAGTGGTTCTATCACATATGATGGTATTGATATTAAACTGATTAAAAAAGATGATTTACGTCGTTCTTTAGGAATTGTGTTACAAGACACACATTTATTTACAGGAACAATTCGTGATAATATTCGTTATGGTAAAAAGGATGCAAGTGATGAAGAAGTCATCGCAGCTGCGAAATTAGCGAATGCACATACATTTATTAAACACTTAGAACATGGATATGATACGGTTATTAGTGGTGATGGAGCTTCATTATCTCAAGGACAAAGACAATTACTTTCTATTGCAAGGGCAGCACTTGCGAACTCACCAGTATTAATTTTAGATGAAGCAACATCTTCCATCGATTCTAGAACAGAAAAAATTGTACAAGATGGTATGGATAAATTAATGGAAGGTAGAACAGTATTTGTTATTGCGCACCGTTTATCAACAATTAAAAACTCTGATGTTATTATGGTTATGGATCAAGGTAGAATTATTGAACGAGGAAACCATGAGCAATTAATTGCGGAAAAGAAAACATATTATCAACTATATACAGGTGGATTAGAGTTAGATTAAACATATAGTAGAAGCTGTGCATAAATACAGTTTCTACTTTTTATATACTTTCTGATATTGGGTCAAAGTAAGGTGATGTGGTATACTAGAAGTAAACAATAGAAAGAAAGGAGAGAGTGAAATGAAAAGAGTACCAGTAGGAGTAGAAGATTTCAAAAGAGTAGTTGATGATGATTATTATTATGTAGATAA
>CAJFOG010000042.1 GCA_904395785.1 uncultured Eubacterium sp.
TTAGCTCAGCTGGGAGAGCGCCTGCCTTGCACGCAGGAGGTCATCGGTTCGATCCCGATAAGCTCCACCATATAAGATAAGATACAGACTATAAGTCTGTTTTTTTTATTATCAATAACAAGATATGATAAAACCATAGGGAAAAATCCCTATGGTTTTTCTTCTTCAAGTGCGTAAGATATTTCAAGTTCTTTAAGAAAGTTTAAATATGTTTCATGGAAGAAAGAATTTTTAAGGCATACAAAACTAAATTCGCGTTCTATATGTAAATCATGTTCAGCAAGGATAAGGTATTCTCCTTTTTCTAATTCTTCCTTTACAGCAGTTTCATATAAAAAACTAATACCAGCTTTTTTATGTAATAAATATTTAATCGCATTCATGTTCCCAATATTCGTTACATTTTTAAACTCTTGTAAGGATAAGTTTCTTTCTTGTAGGATACGCTCTAAAATTTCTCTTGTCCCACTTCCTACTTCTCGTATGATTAATCGTTCACACAATAAGTCTTCTAATGTTTCACCTTTTGTTTGCAGTGGATAGTCCTTTGCACATACAGCAATATATCTCTCCTTGCTTACTGTTTTATGATAAAAGTCATTTTTATGAAAGTAACCTTCTATAAACGCAAAATCTATTTCACCATGACGCATCATATCAATCAATGTCTGAGTATTTTCTACACGCATTGTTAAATTGATATTAGGATGTTTTTCAAGATAAGGTTGTATTTTTTTAGGTAAAATATACTCACCGATTGTTAAGGTTGCCCCAAAGCGTATTTGTTGATGATCCGATATATTTTGTTTCAACTGTTCCAAAATACGTTGTTCATCTGCAACCATGTGTTGAATAGAACGTTGTAGAAATTCACCTTGTGGAGTTAACATTAATTGTTTTCCTTCATGTGTAAATAATGCACATCCATAAGATGCTTCTAAATATTTAATATGCTGTGTAACCGCAGGTTGGGTAATACATAACATTTGCGCAGCCTTTGTATAATTTAATGTCTGGGAAAGTGTTAAAAAACTATATAAACGAAAATCTAACATGACTTTTACCTCCCTTTGAGTATGCATATACTAAAATTTTGACTTTGTTATTTTACATGGTTTTATAAAAAGACGCAATGTAAATGTGAAAGATTAAAAATTTTTATCATATAGTAGTAATGGTGAAACTATGAAAAAAGATATGATATATAATTTTGCAGCAGGGCCAGCAATGTTGCCTAAAGAAGTGTTAATACAAATTCAACAAGATATCCAACAATATAAAATATCGCAAACATCTATCTTAGAGTTAGGACATCGAACGATAGAGTTTGAAAACATCTTATCAAATGTGAAATCCCAATTAAAAACATTGTTAAGTATTCCAGATACTTATGAAATCTTATTCACTCAAGGTGGAGCATCGTTACAATTTGCGATGATTCCAATGAATTTGATGCATAATAAACAAGCTGATTATATCTTAACAGGGCTATTTTCAGAACTAGCTTATGAGGAAGCAAAACTTTATGGGACAATACGTGTTGCGGGAAGTACAAAAGATATGCAGTATTGTCAAATACCTACACAGCAAATGCTTGATATATCTAAAGATAGTTCCTATGTATATATGTGTTGGAATAATACAGTATATGGCTCTATGTGGCATACAGTGCCTGATACAAAAGGTATTCCCATTGTTGCGGATATGACAAGTTGTTTACTAACACAGCAAATAGATGTGGAAAAGTTTGGAGTAATATTTGCAGGGACTCAAAAAAACCTAGGTATTGCGGGACTATGCGTTGTTATTATTCGTAAAGATTTAATTACTTCTACTAGAACTAGTATCCCCACACTCATGAGATATGATGTATTGAGTAAGGCGAATTCAATGTATCAAACACCACCTATTTTTGCCATATATGTTGTGGATAAAGTATTAGAGTGGATGAAACAACAAGGTGGAATACAGGTGCTAGAAAATCAAAATAAAGAAAAATCATCATTGTTGTATAATTATTTGGATCAAAGTGAATTTTATGAAACAAAAATTAATCCTACGGATCGTTCCATTGTGAATGTTACATTTTATACACCAAATGAGCAGTTAGATGCAAAGTTTATACAAGAAGCAAAACAAAATGGATTATTTAATGTGCAAGGGCACAAACATGTGAAAGGGATTCGTGTTTCTTTATATAACGCAATGCCAATAGAAGGAGTAAAAGCTTTACTATCTTTTATGATAGCATTTGAGAGTCGTTATAAATCGTTTGTTTAACATAGACAAATATACATGACAATGGTATTCTATGATAAGTAAGGAAAGGAAGATGTCTATGATCAAAGTGTATCAAATGATGAAAAAGGAGAATCGCATATGAAAACATTGATTATAGCAGAGAAACCTGAATTAGGACGAGCAATTGCGAATGCGATAGAAGGAAACACCAAGGAAGTAAAAGGTGTGATTATTAAGAAAAATGTTGTGATTACATGGGCATATGGTCATTTATTACGTTTAATGGAACCTGATGAATATGATGAAAAGTATCGCAAGTGGCGTAAAGAAGATTTACCAATATGTTTTGATGATTGGCGTTTAGTTCCAGATGGTAATAAAAAAGATCGTGTAGAACAAATTATGCATTTAATGGAGGAGTGCGATCAAATTATTCATGCTGGAGACCCTGATGATGAAGGACAATTTCTAATTGATGAGATTTTAATCTATGCACAAAATAAGAAACCAGTGAAGCGTGTATATATTAATGATAATACTCCAGCGAATATAAAAAAAGCATTTCATCAGTTGGTAGATAATGATGAGTCATTAATGGCAATTGGTCGTAGTGCATATGCAAGGGCAGTTGCTGATTATGTTGTAGGGATTAACTATTCTCGTCTATTTTCTATCGTATTACGTAGAAAAGGGCTAAGTGTAGGAAGGGTACAAAGTCCTACACTAGGTTTGATTGTATCTAGGGATGAACAAATAGAACATCATGTGAAACAAACATATTATGAATTAGAGGTACAAGGACAAGAGCATCGTACAAATCAATCATTGGTGTTCATGTTGAAACCTTCTTCAGCATTTTTAGAAGATGAAAAACATATATTACATCAAGATGGTTTAATAGAACTACAAGAATATCTTACACAAAATCCTAAACAAAAAATGAAAGTTGTGGAAAAGTCTTTAGAAGTCCGACCACCTTTACCATTTAACTTGGCAAAGTTACAAGCACATATGAATCAAAAGTATGGTTTTGATTTAAGTAAAACGGATAAGATTACCCAAACATTACGTGATAAATACCAAGCAATTACGTATAATCGTAGTGACTCTCAATATTTAAAAGAGGAACATTTTCAAGAAGCAAATAAAGTTCTTCCTTTCGTTATGAACAAATTAAAGGAAACCTATCCTGTGGATTATACGATTCATTCAGAATGTTTTAATGATAAATATGTAACAGCTCATCATGCGATTATTCCTACAATGTCTGATTTTAAAATGGAAGCATTATTACCTGACGAGCGTAACGTATATGAAGAAATATGCCGATTTTATATTATGCAATTTCTGCCATCTCAAAAGAAACGTCAAGTAACTGCAAGCATACCTTGTGAACAAGGGGAATTAAGAGCAGTATCTACATTTGTATTAGATGAGGGATATCGTCAATTTATGCAAGTGGAACAAAGTGAGAAACAAGATGATAAGAAAGAAGATGAAAAGAAGTTTGATTTAAAGAAGGGTACGTATGAAGTAGATATTGTAGATTCTAAGATATTAGAAAAACAAACAAATCCTCCTAAACGTTATACCCAAGCATCTTTAATTCGTGATATGACTAGTATTGCAAAGTATGTGAAAGATAAAGAGATTAAAGAAATATTGAAGAAAAAGGATAAAGGGAAAAAAGGGGAAAACGGCTCAATTGGTACAAGTGCTACACGTTCTCAAATTGTGGAAACATTATTAAAGCGTGGCTATGTGGAAATGAAGGGTAGACAAATTATTTCTACACAACTAGGTAGAGAGTTTTATCATTTGTTGCCAGATGAGATGAAAGGTGCTGATTTAACAGCGAAATGGTGGTTGATTCAAGAAGATATTAAAGAAGGAAAAGCAGAAGTGAAAACACTTGTGCAAAGTGTATTAGATGCCTTTTGTCCACACTTAACAAAAGATTATTCAAAAGTAAGAGTACATGCACATAGGGATATTGAGGATCATCGAGAGGAAATAGGAAAATGTCCTGTATGTGGTAATAAGATTGTGGATAATGGGAAAGGGTTTGGATGTGCTAACTATTATAATGGGTGTCGCTTTGCGATATGGAAAGAAGATCGTTTTTTCTTAAACATTGGAAAAACTGTAAGTAAAGAAATGGCAGTTAAATTATTAAAAGATGGCTATTGTTTAGTGAAAGTGAAAGAAAATGATGAAGAATTTGTGAAAGTATTGCAAATAGGAGTTCAACAAGGAAGATGTGTATATCGTTTAGTCGATGATCCAAGAATACATAAAAAAA
>CAJFOG010000043.1 GCA_904395785.1 uncultured Eubacterium sp.
AATGGAGGTATACATGAACAAATATAGAAAAAATTTTACACAAACAATATGGAATCGTGGAAAAGAGTATTACCTAGGAAATTATGTTGAGATGATAACGTATGATGAAAACTACTATCAAGCAGAAGTAGAGGGTAACTATGTATATGAAGTAGAAGTTTGGACAGATGGTGATGAAATTACAGGTTTTTCTTGTTCATGTCCTGCATCTATGCATGGAGAAAAACTTTGTAAGCATATAGCTGCAGTATGTATGGAAATCAGTGATATGGAAAATACACTATCTTCTATGGAACGACTAACAAAAAATCATTCGATGAAAGATATTTTTCAGTATTATACAAACGACAACAATGAGGTATATAATGGGAAAGAAGATGAAGTATTTGAAGTTGCTTATGAACGTATTACTAGTGATTTTCAAAAAGTATCAGACTATATTTATGAATTATATGATGGAATTATACAGTACCGTATGCTGGAAATAGATACGATGGTATCACGGACATTTTTAAATTATTGTTATGAACAATTAAAAACACTATATATGAAAGATAAACAAAGCAAAGTTCATGTTAGTGTAGCATTCACATATTTTATTGATCAAGCTACAAGAAACGATGTCATGGAATTTTTAGAAAATGTGTGGGGAGTAGCATATCCAATGAAGGACTATGTGGATATCCTTGATAAACTTTTAGATCATCAAGAGGTGTTCTTAGTATGTGTAATTACATTAAAACGTAATGATAATGAATCTATCCAGTGTATGTATGAACAGTTGAAACAATATGCTCATATGCAAGTAGTGAAAGAGTTATATTTTTTAATGTTGTTGGAACAAGATGATACAAAACAAGCAAAACATGTATTTGAGAAACTACAAAAGGAAACGAATCAATTTCTATTACTATCGGAAAAAGATATGCAACAATATGCAATACAATTAAAGAATAAGACATATTATCGTCAAGAAGTAGAAAACTATTTAAAAGGATGGAGATCAGCACAGGATATTGATTATGTTACTACGTATCGTTCTATGTTTACAGAAGAAGAATGGGAACAAGAAAAAGATGAAATATTACAATCATGGTTAAGACTTGTCAATAAAGATAGATATATTGAAATTTTAAAAGTGTTAAAAGAGTATGATTACATCTTTTTACTAGCATTAGAATTAAAAGATGTTTATATATTGTGGGAAAACTTTTCTTTGCTTCAATCATTTGATGAAGAACGACTTGCTAGTCTTATATTATTGCTGATGGAACATTTGATTGAAGGTGCAACATCTAGACATCAATATCGATTATGTGTGGAAATGATTGCGAACTTTCAAATCTTTACATATAAGGATAAGATGCAAGAAGAATTTCTCTATTTCTTAAAAAACAAATATGCAGATAAAATAACATTAATGGAAGAATTACAGTATTTAGAAACAGGAGGTGTAGAAAAATGAAAGTAAAATTTGGGGAACTGCAACGTATCGTTACAAATCAAGTGAGTCATAAATTAAGTTTTAGTTATGATAAGTATGATAATGTGGAAACTCTTATGATTCATCAAGATGAACAACTATATAAAGTTGAAGGAATTGTGAATGTATTAGGGAAGAAAAATGAATATCATGTAGAGTTAAATTCATCTGGTGAGGTTATTGCTTATGCATGTGGTTGTGGGTGGTGTAAAGAAGGTAATGCTTGTGCGCATATAGGTGCAGTAATTTTAAAACTAGAAAAATTAGTAGTTGATTCACTACCATTTAATTATCAGAGTAATAAGGAACAATATCTTGCCCAATTAAAAGAACAACAAGCAGCAGAGAAAAGAAAACAGAAACAACAAAAGTTATTAAGTATTGGAAGAAGCTTAATGGAACAACATAAAGTACTATATGAAAAAGAGTTAGAGGCAACAACACAGCGATCTGCTTATGAGTTAGAACCTGAAGTAAATGTAGAATATAATAAAGATATTGTCCTATCTTTTCGTATTGGGAAAGATAAAAAGTATGTTGTGCAAGATATTAAACACTTGTTGATGTGTATTGAGCATAAGAAAGAACATAGTTATGGGAAATTTTTAAAGTTTCTACATCATATAGATGCATTTGATGAAGATGCGAAAAAACAAATATACTTTCTATATAAAGTTTGTGCATATTATGAATATCAAGCACAACAAAACTATTTTTATCAACCACCATCTATAAAAAAACATATCATAATCACGAATGAATTGCTTGATGATTTCTTTGATACATATAAAGAGATAGAAGTATCTCATTTACGTTTACTAGAAAAACAACAGCCTATAAAAATTCAAATCGAAGAAGTAGATGATATGTATCGTTTATCATATGATGGTACAGAGTATATGGAAGGAAATTCTCATGCATATCAAATTGTGAATGAAGGAAAAGATACACTTATCATTCGTAATACATTAGATGAAAAAGGACATGTGCTACAGTTATTACGTCAATTAAGACAAGATGATATTATTGTGTTAAAAGAAGAATATGAGCAGTTTTATAAATATGTATTATCAGATATACAAGCATATATTTCGATACATGGTGTTGATTTATCCACAAAAGTATATGAGCCATATGAAAGAATATGTCTGTATGGGGATATTGATGAAGCAGGTAGTATTTATGTGAAGTTAGATTGTTATAACGAGGAAGGGAATCGAATAAATGGATTTGATCAACATAGAGTAACAAACTTTACCCAAGATGTTGTGGAAACATATATTAAAAAGTTTGCGCAAGTGATTGATTATGATGCCCATCTTGCATATTTTGACCAAGATGCAGATGATACGTTTACCTTTATGAATGAAGGATTACCATTTTTAAGTCAGTATTGTGAAATTTATGTAAGTGATGCCTTACAAAAGCTAAAAAAACAGCAGTCATACTCTATTTCATTAGGTGTAAAGATGAAAAACAACTTATTAGAAATTGATATTGAAAGTTTACAAATACCTAGTGAGGAGTTATCAAACGTATTACAATCCTATCGTAAAAAAAGAAAATTTCATCGTTTAAAAAATGGAGAGTTATTAAACTTACAATCAGAAGAACTACAACAGTTAGATACTTTATTAATGTCACAACATATGCAAATTCAAGATATCGAGAATGGACGTATCCAAGCACCAATGTATCGTATGTTTTCTTTAGATGATGAATTAACAGAAGCGAAAGGATTAACAGTACATAGAGAAGAAAGCTTCCAACAACAAATCTCAAGATTTAAAGATGTGAAACATATAAATTGTGAAATACCACAAGCATATAGTTCTATTTTAAGAGATTATCAAAAAGAAGGATATAAGTGGTTGTCTGTATTAAGAAATTATGGCTTTCATGGAATCTTAGCTGATGATATGGGATTAGGGAAAACACTACAAGTCATTTGTATGTTAGAAGGATTACAGGAACAAGGTACAAGTATTGTTGTATGTCCATCATCTTTAGTTTATAACTGGATAGATGAAATCCAGAAATTTTCTAAAAATTTAAAAGCATGTTGTGTAGTAGGAAATGCAACAAATAGAAAAGCATTGATTGATACTTATGAAGTATACGATGTTATCATTACATCATATGATTATATACGTAGAGATATTGATATATATGAAGGGAAACAATTTTTATATGTAATTTTAGATGAAGCACAATACATTAAAAATCAACGAACAAAAAATGCAATGTCAGTAAAACAATTACAATCTAACTATCGATTAGCCTTAACAGGAACACCAATAGAAAACTCATTGGCAGAATTATGGTCAATCTTTGATTTCTTAATGCCAAACTATTTATTTCCATATGCATATTTTCAAAAACAATTTGAAACAGAGATTGTGAAAAATCATAATGTGGAAAAACAAGAAGCATTGAAGAAATTAGTATCTCCATTTATCTTAAGAAGAAATAAACAAGATGTATTAACAGAGTTACCAGATAAGATTGAAAAAACACAATATATTGAGTTTGAAGAAGAGGAACAAAAACTATACTTGGCAAATCTTGCGAAGTGTAATAAACAACTACAAGAAATGGTACAAGACGATCAACCAGATAAGATAGCGATACTTGCAATGCTTACAAGGTTACGACAATTATGCTGTGAACCTCGTTTAATGTATGATAATATTGAAACACCATCTTCTAAAATGAAAGCATGTCTAGAGTTAATTGAGACATTACGTGAAAATAAACAAAAAGTGCTAATTTTCTCAGGTTTTACTAGTGTGTTAGAGTTATTGGCAAATGAATTAACAAAGCGTCATATTTCATACTATATCTTAACAGGTTCTACGAATAAAGAAGAACGTCGTGAGCTTGTCCAAAGATTCCAAAATGATGATACCATGGTATTTTTAATCTCTTTAAAAGCAGGTGGAACAGGATTAAATTTAACAGCTGCGCAAGCAGTCATTCACTATGATCCATGGTGGAATCAAAGTGCTCAAAACCAAGCGAGTGATCGAGCATATCGTATGGGGCAACAACATAATGTACAAGTATTTAAACTTGTCATGAAAAATAGTATTGAAGAAAAGATTGAACAAATGCAACTACGTAAAAAAGAATTAGCAAATATGTTTGTGGAAAACAATGAAGGAAGTATTTCCACAATGAGCCAACAAGAATTAATGGATTTATTTGCGATTAAGTAAAGGAGATGATATTATGGCAACTGAACTATTATCATGGAGTTTTATTAGTAAATGTGAACCATCAAAAGCAATTTTAGAAGTATTAGTAGAAGGTGAACAAGTCTTACAATGTTATAAGACAGTAAGAGATATTGCAGCACTCACAAACAAACGTATGATAATTTGTGATACACAAGGATTTACAGGTAGAAAAAAAGAAATATATTCATTACCATATCGTTCTATTGATATGTGGAGTAGTGAAAATAAAGGAACATTAGATATGAATTCTGAATTAGAATTGTGGACAAAAGTAGGAAAAATGAAACTACAATTAGCTGCTAAATGTGATATTAGAGAGTTTGATAGAATATTAGGAGAAGCAATTTTAAATAGTAAATAAGCATGGAGAAAATCTGTGCTTTTATTTAATATAATGGAATAGGTAATACGAAGTATAACGTAAAAGTATAATCAATAAAATATAGTTATAGGAATCTATTTGCGAAGTATTATATAGTAGACTTTCAAGAAACATTATTAACATTAGGGGTGCTATTAAAAGATATATGTATAATTAATAGTTTTTAATTATGTAACTATATTCATGAAAGATTATGAATTATAGTACAATAATATTAAATAAGCAATATGAGAGGTGGAAATTATAATGAATCATAAAATCGATGTGAATAAAATTTAAAAACATCAAAAAACTATTTTGAAGATTTTATCTGCAGAAGTACGTATCATAGTAATGCAATTGAAGGTAGTACACTTAGTTTTGTAGAAACATATGCGTTATTATTTGATAGTAAGCATAGTAAAATTGAAAATGCAG
>CAJFOG010000044.1 GCA_904395785.1 uncultured Eubacterium sp.
ACGTTTAGATGAAGATAACGTATATGCTTGTAACCCATCTTTTGACAAATAGTAAAGATAGTAGGTCTAGTATAGGCCTACTTTTTTATAAATATGAAATATTTTACGTGACAAAATAAAGAGTTAGGCGTATAGTGTAGGAGAATGGAGATGATAAAATGTTACAAGAATTTATATCCTTATTAACAGGAGTATTTACTAATCAAAAGCAATTTGAAGAAATATCTCAACAAGGACTAGAATTGCCATTTGCTAAGCATGTTAATACTGTATGCAACGATAAAATTAAAAATTTACCTGACAATTTTCAAGGTGTTTTCATGATAGAAGAAAGTTATTATACGCAAAAAGGACATACTAATGTTAGTCCACATTTATTCTTGTTTACACAAGAAAAAGATACGATAGTTTTAACATCATATGAAATTCCTCAAGGTTATACGAAACAAAATTTTACATATGAAACTGTTGATACTATGGATTATAAAGAGTTAAAAAAATCTGAAAAATTTACGCCTGCAATATATCATTATAAAGAGGGTGTATGGGAAGGTGGTAGTGTAAGTATGTTCACTCCTGTCTTAAAATTTACATTATTTGAAAGGTTTTCAAAAGAACAATTAGAAGTATCAGAAACAATTGAAGTAAATGGAAAACGTACATTTGGATTTGATGTACCTATTATTTATAAAAGAATTTTATAATTAATTGTTAATAATAACTTAGGTTTAGTGAAGTTTCATTAAACCTTTTATTAAGCAAAAATACAGTAGTAAATATGTAACATAATTACATTCATCAGAAGAGGAAACATTAAAAGAAGTATTAGTGACATCTAGTGTTTTATAAGAAGTACATAATAAAAAAACGTGCAGTTTACACGCTTTTGATTATAATAGTCCTAATACCCACTGCATTCCTAGGCATACAAGGGTAATTGCGCACCAACAACTAAGTCCTAATAAGATTGGTTTTCCACCACTACAAATTAATTTTACGATATCTGTTTGTAGACCAATAGCTCCCATTGCCATAATAATGAAGTATTTGCTTAATTCTTTTAAGGCATGTGTTAGTTCTATAGGAAGATGAAATACACTTGTGATAATTGATGCAAGTAAAAATAGTAAGATAAAAGTAGGGAAGATAGAAGTTAATTTAAATGTAGATGTATTATCTTTTTTATCCTTTATTTTTAAAAGTGCCAAAACAAAAGTAATAGGGATAATCGCAAGTGTTCTTGTTAGTTTTACAATTGTAGCATGATCTAGTGTATTACTTCCATGAATGCCATCCCACGCTGTTGCAGTTGCGGTAACAGAAGAAGTGTCATTCACAGCAGATCCTGCAAAAATACCAAATCCATGATTACTTAATCCAAGCATAGCTCCTAAAGAAGGGAAGATCAATGCTGCAAGAATATTAAATAAAAAGATAACAGAAATAGATTGTGCAATTTCTTCTTCTTTAGCTTCAATTACAGGGGCAGTAGCTGCAATGGCAGATCCTCCACAAATAGATGAACCAACTCCAATTAAGATGGAGGTATTCTTTTTCATACCAAGTAGTTTTGATATGATATAAGCAACTATTAAAGATGTTAAGATTGTTGATAAGATAATAGGTAAAGATTCACCACCAGTTTTTAAAATATCTTGAATATTTAATCCAAAACCTAATAAGATAACTGCATACTGTAAGATTTTTTTAGAAGTAAAGGTAATACCACTTTGAAATGAGCTTTTATCTTTCATAAAAACTCCTATAATCATACCGATTAAAATCGCAAATACAGGACCCCCTATTAAAGGGAATTGTTTACCTAATAAAAAAGCAGGAATAGAGATTATAAAACATAAGAGAATTCCTGCATAAGATTTTTTTATCATTTGCATAATATTCCTCCTTATGATGTAATCATTATATTCCAATTTAACTATTAATAAAAATTATAAATTGTTATTTAATTATAAGTTAAAATTATAATTATTCT
This sequence comes from uncultured Eubacterium sp., assembly GCA_904395785.1. Classification (GTDB taxonomy): domain Bacteria; phylum Bacillota_I; class Bacilli_A; order Erysipelotrichales; family Erysipelotrichaceae; genus Amedibacterium. Next base: position 1,994 of record CAJFOG010000044.1, read on the forward strand.
GATATTTGTACTTCTACATCAATGATAGTTTTTTCAATAAAAACAGGTCGATATTTACCATTGGATAGTTCCATAATATCTTGAGAAATATCTTCTTTACAAAGAAATGTGTAAGATACCATTTCCTCATAAGATTTATCAATAATACCAATCTGATGATTTCTAAAATAAAAGTCTAATTTACCGACCAAATCATAAGAAAATTTTAGTTCATATATTTCCATTTCTTGTTTTTGAGTAATGGAGGCAGTTGATAGGGCGTGAGATACACTTTTAGCGTAAGCTCTAATTAACCCACCAGCACCTAATTTTATACCGCCAAAATATCTTACAGTTACCGCAACTATATCTTGCATATGATGATGCATTAAACATTCTAACATAGGAACACCAGCAGTTCCTGCAGGCTCTCCATCATCATTACTACGTTGTATCTCATTATGTTCACCAATGATAAAAGCATAGCAGTGATGACGAGCATTTGGATGTTCTTTTTTTATTGTTTGAATAAATGCTTTCGCATCTTCTTCATCAAATGTTTTATGTAAATAACAAATAAATCTACTCTTTTTTATCTCAAATTCATCTACATGATCAGTTTTTAATCGATACATTATAATCACCTAATTTTATTATACAAAAATCTATAAGATTTGAAAAGTTCATGGATTTAAAGAGAAATAATACGAAATACTGTATAAGATACAAGTTTGAAAGATGATGATTTACTTAAAATATAGATTTATGATGATGTAAATTTATATATAAAAGCCAATATATTCATCATATAGGTGAGTATACTGGCTTGTGTACTTAAGGTCTAACTTTTTGAACAGTTTTTAATATAAAGTATAATAGAATACTATCGATAGGGAATAAGATAATATTTTTTATAATACGAATACTTGTAAGTAGAGCAGATCCATACATCATATGTAACCAAATTGGTGTTAAAATTAAATTAATTAAGACCATGATTAATAATCTACATAAAATAACTCTTTTCCAAGTAACTTCTTTTTGATAAAAAAAGCATCCATAAATCAATCCTGATAAAATAGCATTGATTGTAAAGCCTGGAAAAAAAGCTCCAGATGAACGTAAAAAATGCCCTAATACATCTGTGATAGCACCTACTAGCATACCTAAGATAGGTCCATACTGCATAGCACATACTGCTAGTGCTACAAAACTAAATGATATTTCTAATAAGTTGCTGACAACAATTCGAAAAGAATTTAGTAATAAGTCTAATGCAATTAACATTGCACTACCTACTAAAGATGATACTTTATAAAGCTCTTTTTTAGCACTTTTAAAAGTATTGTATATATTCGCAAAGTTCATATATATTCCTCCTTTTCTTCTCGTATTGCATAGAAAAAAAGGATTTTCTTATGCAACAGCGGGATGCGGAAATAATATCGCAAGCTTATAAGCTTTTCGCTCAATTGACAACTCCCCGTTCAATTGATACTTAACGCATTATTTCCTACTCTGCGTACTAGTTGATTATATGGTGATAGGAAGAAAAAAGCAAGGATAATGAAACAAGTCTTATGTGAAATTATTCGCTTTTAATGAAAGTGCTTTTTTTATCTATTATTACGTTGTATAATATAGAGTGGAAAAGAAAGTGAGGACTTACATTCATGATTGAAAATCTTGTAGAAAAAATTAAAGGTAAAGGAACAAGAATTGTGTTTACTGAAGGTTCTGATTCACGTATTTTAGAAGCTGCAGTACGTTTACATAAAGAGGATATTTTAGTTCCTATTTTATTAGGAAATCGTGCAGAAATTCAAGGTGCAGCAGCGGCAAATGGTTTTGATATAGAAGGTATTGAAATGTTAGATCCTAATGAATATAAAAATATGGATATGATGGTTCGTCGTACTGTAGAATTACGTAAAGGTAAAATGACAGAAGAAGAAGCAAGAGAAGCATGTTTAAAAACAAACTTCTTTGGTACAATGTATGTAGAATTAGGATGTGGAGATGGATTATTAGGAGGAGCTACTTACTCTACAGCAGATACAGTTCGTCCTGCATTACAGTTAGTAAAAACACGTCCAGGAAGTTCTATTGTATCAAGTTGTTTCATTATGTTAAAAGAAGGTCATGAAACACTAGTAATGGGTGACTGTTCTATTAATATTGATCCAAGTGTTGATGATTTAGTAGAGATTTCTTTACAAACTGCACGTACAGTACGTCAATTTGGTATTGAACCACGTGTTGGTTTATTATCTTACTCTACTTTTGGATCAGGTAAAGGTGAAAGTGTAGATAAAGTAAGAGAAGCTGCTATCCGTTTAAAACGTATGCCTCTTGATTTTGGTGTAGAAGGGGAAATGCAGTTTGACTGTGCGGTAGCTCCTGAAGTAGCAAGCTTAAAAGCCCCAGATTCTAAAGTTGCAGGAAATATTAATACATTTATTTTCCCAAATATTGATTCTGGAAACATTGGATACAAAATTGCACAACGTTTAGGTGGATATGAAGCATTAGGTCCAATCTTACAAGGATTAAATGCGCCTATCAATGACTTATCTAGAGGATGTAATGCAGAAGAAGTGTATAAAATGGCAATTGTTACTGCTGCACAAAAATACATGGATATCTAAAAAAGGCTGTCATACGACAGTCTTTTATTTGTAGACAATTGTTTATAAATTGTGTGAAAATTAGTAGAATTACTTATCATTTTGTGGTATGATGAACTGCGGTAAAAATATCAAATGGAGGTTACTATGGAAAACTCAAAGAAAATAGTCTGGTATAACCTTGCGTTTATGGCATTTTCTACTGTTTGGGGTTTTGGAAACGTATTAAATGGTTTCGTTTACTTCAACGGTATTCAGGTTATATTCAGCTGGATTATGATGTTTGTCCTATACTTTGTACCATATGCATTAATGGTAGGAGAGTTAGGTTCAGCATTTAAAAACTCTGGTGGAGGAGTTAGTTCTTGGATTCATGAAACAATTGGTCCAAAATGTGCATATTATGCAGGTTGGACATATTGGGCATGTCATGTTACGTATATTGCAAGTAAAGGAAGTGGAGGATTAAAAGCGATTAGTTGGATGCTTTTCCAAAATGGTAAAACATATGATTCATTTCCAGCATTATATGTACAATTAGCAACACTTGCGGTATTCTTATTTTTCTGTTGGGTAGCAAGTAAAGGGTTAAACCCATTAAAGAAATTAGCTACTTTAGCGGGATCAAGTATGTTTATAATGTCTATCTTATACATTATTATGATGTTTGCAGCTCCTGTGATTAATCCAAATGGAGGATTTGTAAGTATGGACTTTAGTTGGGATAACATCATTCCACAATTTAACGCAAACTACTTTACATCTCTTTCTATTTTAATTTTTGCGGTTGGTGGATGTGAAAAAATTTCACCTTATGTAAATAAAGTAGAAAATCCTTCAAAAGGATTCCCTAAAGGAATGATTACGCTTGCGATAATGGTTATGGTATGTGCAATTTTAGGTACAATTGCGATGGGTATGATGTTTGATCCAGAAGTAATTAATGGAAGTAAAGAAAACTTTGAATCTTATGTATCGAATGGTGCTTATTTAGCATTCCAACAACTTGGAGAATACTATCATGTAGGAAACTTGATTATGATTATCTATGCTGCATGTAATGCTGTTGGTCAATTCTCAACACTAGTATTAAGTATTGATGCACCGTTACGTATGTTATTAGATAATGAAGAAGCACGTGCATTTATTCCTACTGCGTTATTAAAACAAAATAAAAATGGTGCATACATTAACGGTATTTGGATGGTTGTAGTGTTATCAGGAAGTATTATCTTAATTCAATCATTAGTACCGGGTGCAGCCTCTGTATTAACACAGTTAAATAAATTAAATTCAGTAACAATGCCTTTACGTTACTTATGGGTATTTGTCGCATATATTGCGTTACGTAAATCTATTAATAAGTTTAATCCTGAATATAAATTTACAAAATATCAAGGACTAGCAATTATAGCAGGTGTTTGGTGTTTCTTAGTAACAGCAGTATGTTGTATACTAGGAATGTATGTAGAAGGGGATATGATGTCTACGTTATTAAATATTGTAACTCCATTTATCTTAACTGCATTAGGTTTAATTTTACCTACAATTAAGAAGAACGAAAAACAAGCTTAGTTAAAAAAATATGGCTACTTTCTATACTTAGAGAGTAGCCTTTCATAATTGTTAATACCATGTGCTATGCGCGTAGTCGGGTTTTCACTGAAAGAAAAAAATACCTCATGATATAATTCTGATGATTTGGCGATCACAGAAAAATAATAGGAGGTGTTGTCTAAATGAAAGATACAGAAACATTATCATATACAAGTTATATTTGTAAATACCATATTGTATGAATACAGAAGTATAGACGAATGGTAATATAATAGATTAAGAGCAGATATAGGAAGAATACTAGGAAATTTATGCGAAAGAAAACCAGGAGTAGAGTTACTGGAAGCAGAAGCATGTCCAGACCATATACATATCTTGATATCAATTCCACCAAAATATGCAGTATCAGAGTTTATGGAATATTTAAAAAGTAAATCAACATTGATGATATTTGATAGACATGTAAATTTAAGTATAAATATGGAAATCGAAAGTTTTGGGCAAAAGGATATTATTGTGTAACAGTAGGACATCACAAGTTGCAGGTTGATTAGCAAGATTATCCTCTGCATTAATATGTAAATTTAAAAGTGAGGTTAAAGCAAAGATACATACTATTTTTTTCATTGTCATTCTCCTTTTGATTATATTAACAATATCTATCCTAAATTCATTAGAACATAATATTTTTTATTTAAAAGTATTGAATTATTATAGAATATATATATAATTAGAAGAAGATTTAAAGTCAATATTAGGGAGGGATAGAAAATGAAAAACGGAATTAGATACGCTATAATAGGATTTATATTAATTATATTTATTACTGGGTGTAGTAATAAGAAATCAAATTTAAAGAATACAAAAATATTTATAGACACATCTGTTGTTAATACATGTTCAATAGAAGGAATAGATTTACAATATCAAATACGCGTTTTCTCTAATGAGAAAATAGAAAAATCTGTTATTAACATAGAAGCTAATGAAGGAAAAATGAAAGTCAAAGAATCAAATCTGACATTGTCAGAGCAAATAGATGGGATATATGCATATTTTTTGAATATTACAGTGCTACCAGAAACTAAAGAATTAGAATATTATATTAATTTCAATGCCAATGAACAAAATTTTTCAATAAATAATTTAAAAAATAAATTATTTAAAAGTGATGTTAATAATATTTTTATGGGAATGGGATATATAAATGTTTTTGATTCTAATTTAGAGAATAATGTATATTTTGAAGATACAGTAGATTTAAAAGAGATAAAGGTTGATACAGTACTTCAATCCATAGAAGAAAATTTATATGAAAAAAACGAAGTAGGTAATTACGTTAAAGTAAAAGGTAAAGCAGAAAAACCAGGAATTACTGGATTTGTGTATACTTACAAGGGTGAAACATACTGTGCAGGAAATGAAACCACATATTTAGACTACACTACGGAAGATATTAAAAATATATTTAAAAATGAATAACTATATTTATAAATAATTTACTAATGTCTAATATAATTGGACTTTGAGTAATAGTAGTATGGTGTGTGCTAGATATGTATAATTAACTAGATATTGCTTTAAATAATTCTAATAATGTAACATAGTGTGTGGTTTTAAGAAATTCCGCTTTAAACTAATATATGGTTAAAGATGATGAAAACAGATAGTAGAATAGGTAATTATAACACTTATCCATACTATTTGTTTTTTGTAGACGAGAAGTAATAATTTTATCTATTTTATATCTTTTTTTTATTATTTTTAGATAATTGATTATGAATAAAATAATATACTTTTTTATTTAGAGTTAATAAGCATCTTTTTCTAAATCTAGTAAAATTATTAATTCCGTTAGAAATAGATAGATACGTGCCAATTTGACTATTGATATTTTCAGATAAGGCATTACTCAACCTTTTATTCT
>CAJFOG010000045.1 GCA_904395785.1 uncultured Eubacterium sp.
ATAATATCCTTTGATATAAGCATGTTGTAAGGGTACATCATACTCATCTATTAATATGACTACTTTTTCTCCATAGTGCTTTTCTAAACATTGTGACAGTAATAATAAAGATTGACTTAACGCTACTTCGTCTACTACTTCTTCTACATAGCGATTTAACTTACATTTTTCAATGATATTTAATTTTTTACTCGTTAATAGCTCTTCATAATATCCGATGATTTCTTGTATAATTTCTAAAAAATACTTTTTCTGTTGTTGATATGTGTTATATCTCATTTCTTTTAATGTAATACTAATCACTGGATACTTATTTTGATGTTGCATGATATCTTTATCTTTACTTATCTGTAACCCTTCAAATAAATAAGCATTTTCTTTTACACAATAAAAATACTTCAACATACTCATATTCAATGTTTTCTCAAATCTTCTAGGTCTTGTGTATAATACTACTTTTTTTCCTTGTATATCCTTTATTAAGCCTCTTTTATCTATAAAATAATACTGTTCAACAATTTCTTTAAAACCTTCTATCCCTATTGGTATTTGTTTCATACAATGATCTCTTTTATTTAATTCTAGTATATCATATAAAAAGTGTATTTATCTATTCCTTAGGTTATTTATAAAATATAAAAAAGATTGTGATGATGCACAATCTTTTACTCTGTTAATACAAGGAATTCATCGATACGTTTTTTTACAGTTTCTAAACTACTTATCCAAAAGTCTTTTGATGTTAAGTCAATATCCATAAGTTTTGCGACATCTTCTACATCAGAAATTGTTGTTGCATGTAATAATTGACGATAACGTTGAGGAAACTCATCTTTTAATTGTTCATATTTTACAATTAAACCTCTCGCAAATAATCCTCCAAACGCATAAGGGAAGTTATAATAACTAAGAGAAGAAGAGTAGTAGTGTCCTTTACATACCCACATATATGGATGTAAGTAGTTATGATCTAACCCATCTCCATATGCTTTTTTCTGTGTTTCTAACATAATGTTTTCAAGTTCCTCAGGGAATAAGAAACTTTCTTCACGACGTTGGAATACTTCTTTTTCAAATAAGAAGCGTGAATAAATATCGCAAATAATTTGTGTAATATCTTGTAATTGAGATTCGATTAATGTAATTTTAGATACTTTATCTGCATCTTCAATCGCAGCATTCATAATAATATTCTCATTAAAAGTAGAAGCAGTTTCTGCTACAGGCATACTGTAATCTGTATTTAAGATTTTATGATTTTCAATCATTTTTCCATGGTAAGCATGTCCTAATTCATGTGCCAATGTTACAACATCACTTAAACTTCCATCAAAGTTTGTTAAGATTCTACTCTCTTTTATCATTGGTAAGTTGTAACAGAAAGCTCCAGAAACCTTACCTTTTCTAGGATAAAAATCAATCCAAGCATCATCAAATGCAGTTTCGACCATATCAGCTAAATCTTTCGCAAATGTTGTAAAATGTTTGATTAAATATGCTTTCGCTGATTCCACTGTAAATGTTTGATTAGCTTCTCCAATTGGGGCAAATAAATCATACCAAGGCAATCCATTTTTATGATTTAATAATTCTGCTTTACGACGCAAATATTTCCAAAATACTGGTAAGTATTCTTCAATCGCACTCATCAATGCTTCTAGTGTTTCTTTTTTCATATTAGATTGATATAGTGTCATATCTAATGCTGATGGAAAACCTCTTAATGAACATTCTGTATTAACTTGTTGTTTGATATTATTTAACGCAAATGCAACAGACCCTTTAATTGTATCATATGCTTTTAATTCTGCTTCATAAGCTTGTTTACGTAATGTTTCATCTTTTTCATATGCTAAATTACGTAATTCAGATAGGGTAACATTACGTCCTTGGAAAGTTGTTTCTAAAGTACTAGTTAAATAACTTTGTAACATATCCCAACCTTTTCCACCGCTCATATCCATTTTTTGTAGTACTTCTTCTACATCATTACTTAATAAATATACTTTGTTATCGTAAATCTTTTGAATAAAATATTGATATTCTTGTAGTTCCTCATCTTGTAATACAGAAGAAATATCAGTAATTTCAGTGATGAAACGTTGCATTGCCGCATTAGTTTTACTAGTTTTTGTGTTAATAGTAGATAACTGACTTAAATAAGAAGCAGCTTCTTGTTCAATAGTATTTACTGATTGACGTAAGTTTACATAAGCAAATAAACGATATTCTAGTTCTGCAAATACACTCATATGTTGAATGATTGCTTTTACACTTTGGATATCATTATCATGAGATAATGTATCTAATATGTTGTGATAATCATTACTTAGTTGTTTGTAAGCTTGTAAGTCGTTGATAAATTTTGGATCTTCATAACCTGTATATAAAGCATCTAAAGACCAGTTTTCATTCATAGTATCCCTCATTTCTTTATTTTATTATTATAACACAATTTTTAATTTTTAGTCAGATTCACGCTTTTGAGAATAAATAGAATACCTACTACATGCATAAGCAATACTACACACAATGCATATATATGGAAAATAAGAAGGATTAAATAATTCTAATCCGATACAAATAGGCGCAAGTATTGTTTTTGTCGCTGCTGCAAATACTGCACAATAACCTAGAAATGCACATAGTATAGAAGAAATACCTACATAAGGGCCTATCCAGACCCCTAAACAAGTTCCAATAGAAAATAATGGTGTTACCTCGCCACCCTGCAAACCAATGGTTAGTGTGAAAACTGTAAAGATAAGTTTTAATATCCAATCATAAGGGTAAATAGTATGATTTAAAAAAGCATCATGAATTAAATTAGTACCTAATCCACTATAACGTGCTTGCGTAACATACAGTAAACATGCTAGACATAAAGCTGTAAGAAATGTTTTCCAATATAAATTCATTTGCCAAGAGGCAAAAAATTGTTTCATATAAGTAAGTAACCATGCGAATAACATTCCTATAATTCCAAATAGTAAGCCTAATAAGATGAGTTTATAATAGGGGATTGTATGAAATGATGGAATGGTGTAGTAATAGTGATGAATTTGTAAAAAGTTAGTAGTTGTTTTCGCAGCATAAGAAGCACATAAGGTAGGAATGAAAAGGTGTACTTTGAAAGTACCTTTTTGTAATACCTCTAAGGCAAACATTGTTGCGGCAATAGGGGTTTGAAATAATGCAGAAAATCCAGCTGCCATTCCAATAGGGATCCAATCTTTTTTAGGAAGTAGTGATGTATGTTTTGTTAGGTGATAAGCACTCATTGCACCTAATTGTACACCAACACCTTCTCTTCCAGCACTACCACCAAATAAATGTGTAAGCCAAGTTGTAAGAATTGTAATTGGTATCATTTTTTTCGGTAATATCATATGAAATCCTTGTCCGTTTTGAAATACTTTTTTCATACCATCTGCACAATTAGGATATTTACATTGTAATAACCATGTGATAAAAACGGCTATGATACTTAAAAAACATAAATAGATTGGTTGAAAGATATGTTGAATACATGTAAGTCCATGTGAAAATAAGGCAACGACACATCCACTTACAATCCCGATGAATAGGGAATATAATAGTACATAAAAGGTATTAATTAGTTTTTTCATAGTAAGCACTTCCTTATTAAAAAACTGATGCTGATATGCATCAGTAGTAAATTATGCATTTGTAAGATAAGCCAAAATTAGCTTCATTGTATTGATAACACCATCAATATGTGTACGCTCCATACCGTGAGAAGCGTGTACACCTGGACCAATTAAAGCCCCACGAATATCATTTCCACCATTTCTTGCAGCAGTTACATCAGAGCCATATTGTGGATAAATATCTACTGCATAATTTAAGTTTTCTTTTTTGGCAAGTGAAATTAAATGAGAAGTTAAATCATAATCATATGGCCCACTAGAATCTTTAGCACAGATAGAAACCATTTGTTCTGTACAAGCTAAATCTAAACCAATACATCCCATATCTACTGCTAGTAATTCACTTATTTGACTTGGTATATAAGACATTCCATGTCCTACTTCTTCATAAGTACTAATCATAACGATAATATCATATTGTGGTTGGATTTGATGCGTTGTCATGTGTTTTAATACACCCATTAATGCAGCAACACTAATTTTATCATCTAAAAAACGTGATTTGATAAATCCACTATTTGTAATTTCTACCTTTGGATCAATCGCAATGATATCACCATTTTGAATACCTAGTGCTATTGTATCTTCTTTACTATGCACAATTTCATCAATTCTTACTTCCATTTGATCGACATCCCTTGTTTTTGTAGATGCATCAGGATATACATGGATAGCACTAGACGTTGATAAAATTGTACCAGTATATACTTTTTGATCTCTTGTATGAATACGACAGTATTCACCATCTAAGGTTGGCATAATTGGACCACCAATTTTTGTGATTGCCAGTTTACCATCAGATTTTATAGAACGTACCATTAAACCTAAGGTATCGCAGTGTGCACATAATCCAATAGTTTTCTCATTGCTTTTTCCTTTTATTGTAATCCATAGATTTCCTTTTTGACTTGTTTGGGTTTCATATCCTAGTCTTTTTGCTTCTTCTTCTACAAATTGTATTGCTTTTTTTGTATAGCCACTAGGAGAATCAATTTCTAATAACTTTCTCGCAAAGTCTAATACATATTCTTTTTCCATTTTATCACCTCTATTTGCTGATATATACACCATCACAGTTATCAATTTCTTGTACATGTACGCGTACTTGTTCCTGTAAAGAGCTAGGGATGTTTTTTCCAATATAATCTGCACGAATTGGTAATTCACGATGCCCTCTATCGACAAGTACAGCTAATTGGATTTCTTTTGCACGTCCACAATACATAATCGCATCCATTGCTGCACGTACTGTTCTACCTTTAAATAATACATCATCTACTAAGATAACTTTTTTATCTTTCACAGGCAAGTGTAAGTTTAGATCTTGTGGACGATTTTCTACATCATCTCTAAATAATGAAACATCTAATGAGTAACAAGGCACTTCCACATGTTCTACGCGTTCAATAATTTCACAAAGTCTTCCTGCTAGAACTGCTCCTCTTGTTTTAATACCAATTAACACAATATCTTCAACACCTTTATTACGTTCAATGATTTCATGTGTAATACGTGTTAAAGAACGTTTCATTGCAAGTTCATCAATGATTTCTTTTTTTTCCATAAATCCTCCTAATATTCTTTTTTAGTATACTCTTTCTATAAGAAAAGGCAATGTATTTCTTAAAATAACGATATAATTTCTTCTGTTGTCATGTTTGTAATGATTCCTTCATTTTGTTGAATAATTGCGTTTGCTAAATCTTGTTTCTTTTCTTGTAGACGCATAATTTTTTCTTCGATAGTATCTTTCGCAACAAATTTTACCACGAGTACATTGTTATGTTGCCCCATACGATATGCGCGATCTGTTGCTTGGTTTTGGGCAGAAATATTCCACCATGGATCAAAGTGAATCACAACCTCTGCACCTGTTAAGTTTAATCCAGTACCTCCAGCTTTTAATGAGATTAAAAATACAGACGTTTCATCTTCATTAAAGGCATTCACAAGTGTCAGTCTTTCTTGTTTTGGCGTAGATCCTTTTAATACATAGTATGATATATTGTTTTGTTTTAACTCTTGTTCCATTAAAGAGAGTAAAGAAGTAAATTGTGAAAATAATAATACTTTTTTCCCAGCAATATGGCAAGATTGTATAAATTCAATACATGCTTGTACTTTACTTCCACATGTTGTCCAATTTTCATAAAGTAAACGTGGATCACAACATAGTTGTCTAAGTTTTGTCAGCATACTTAAAATCATAACTTTATTTGTTGCTTGTTTTTGTTTTGTTAATTGTTGTAAGTCTGTTTTAATACTGAATACATTAGCTGCATATAATTTTTTTGTTTCTTCATCAAGTTCAATTAACATAGTTTTTTCAATTTTTTCTGGTAGTTCTGTTAGTACATCTTTTTTTACTCTGCGTAATATGAAAGGTTCTACCATTTTTTGGAGTCGGTGAAGGCACGCTTCATCTTTTTCCTTTACGATTGGATATTCAAATTCATTTTTAAAATAATGATAAGAAAATAAATAATTAGGCATTAAAAAATCAAATACTGACCATAATTCAGAAAGAGAATTTTCAATAGGTGTTCCAGTTAAGGCAAATTTATATTTCGCATGAATTTGTTTCACAGTTAAGGCATTTTTAGTTAAATGATTTTTAATATATTGTGCTTCATCCAAAATAAAGTAGGTGAAGTGAATAGACTCATATAATGAAATATCACGTTTTATATAGTCGTAAGATGTGATTAAAACATGATAATTTTGATATTGGGATAAAGCCGCTTGTCTTTCTTGGGCATTACCGCTAATCATAAGGCAAGATAAGTTATTAGTAAATTTTTCAATTTCACTTTTCCAGTTTAAAATTAAAGAACTAGGACAAACAACAAGGGATAAATGTTGAGGATGATGAATACGTTCATCTTCTAATAAGGTTATGACTTGTAGTGTTTTTCCAATACCCATATCATCAGCTAAAATTCCACCAAATCCATAAGATGCCATTGTTTTTAACCATTGATATCCAATTTGTTGATAATTTCTTAAAATTGGTTGTAATGTAATTGGAATACGGTATGTTTGTTTATGATAGTTTTGAATTTGTTTTACCATATCTTGAAATACGACATCACGATTTACTTCTATGTGGTGTGTTTTCTGTAAACTTTCATGGAGAAATAAACTATGATATTTAGGTAAATGTAAAGTTTCGTCTTTTATTTGATCATAAGGAAGATGTAACTGATGAAGTAGGGTGGCTGTTTGTTGGAATTGCTCATCTTCTAAGTAAAGAAATGAGCCATCTTTTAGACGATAATACTTTTTATGAGTTTGATAAGCTTCTAAAATATGCTGTAACTCTTGTATTGAGAAATTAAGGTTTTGAAATTGAATTTCTAATAAATCTTCTTGTACACGAATACCGATGGATAAATCTTGATGTTTTTTAATTTGTATTTTTTTTAATTTATCACTTGCATATAAAGTAGCATCTTTGGCTAGCTGATCAAAGGCTTCAGATAGAAACAGGAAGATAGCATCTTGTGATTCGATATAGGCAATACCAGTTGTTTGATCTACTCTTGTAACATAAGATAATAGTTTGCAGGCAATTTCTAACTCTTTATGATAATTTCTTTGTAAAGATGTCGGTGTTTTTAAAAAAGCAGAAAAACTTGTATCCCCATAATTAAACACTAATTTTACACTAATGATATTTGGTTTTACTAAATCTAAGTATATTTGAGGTGTTAATGAGGAGGGAGTATAAGATGATAAATCTGCTCCTTGGATTGTAATATGTGGTTGCATGCATACAAGTACGTTTTGGTAAAAACGTTTCATAAGTGATTTATCTACGAATAAAGACCCTTTTTGTATTTGGGATAAAAAATTTGCACAGTTTTTTGAAAAAGAGGAATCACATTGATAAAGAATATATTGATGATAAATATAAATATGTTTTCTTCCTTCAAATATATAAAAATCTTGAAGATTACACGATAATTGATATCCTTCTTGTTCTTGTTGTACCTGTAATATAATGGAAGGGTTTTGTTTTAAAAATTTCATATTGGTTAATGTTTTTTCTTTAGGGCGAAATAATACATCTTGATTTTCATATAAGGCAAACCATTCATCTAAAGCATCGGGCATTAAACATAAATTTCTTGATTGTACAGCTTTTTGATAGGCTGTAATATTCAGAAAGTATTGTGTATCGTGTTCATGGCGATATAAAAAATCAATAATTTTTTTACTATCATCGTGAAATTGATCATAGGCATGTAAGACGAAAAAGTCTTTCCCATATGCTTTTTCACTTTGTGTACTAATGTCTTCTAAAAATAAAGCAATATTTTTAATAATGTATTGTTTTTCTGTTCCTATTTTTAAAGTAATGGCTAATAATTTCTTTTGTCTAATTTCCATGACAGGTTCAATATGAAGTTGTTGGTTGTATTGGTACTGTATGGCTTGTTGATACAAAGATGTTTCATATTGTTTTAAGAGTTGATGGGAGCGTGTTGTATCTTGTATGAATTGAGATTTTTTAATTGATGATATTTTGGCATAATGTTCTTTTAGTTTCCATAAAACAGCAACACAATGAGAACAAGTATGATGTTTTTGATGGTATTCACATGAACAATGGTGCGCAACGATGGTTGCATCATCTTTTTGTAAAGAGATATTTACTTCATAATATGTCTTATCATCTTTCATTGCGGCATTTACATAAAGTATTTCATCTAATGATAATTCATCTATATCAAAAGAAACAATTGCTTGTTGCTTAAAAATTGCTTCTCCTTTTACTAATAAATGTTTATGTTTTGCAAATGCTTTTATTTGCGCAATTGTAATTTCCATATATTCACCTTTCCTTTAACTTTTATTTTATCATTTTTTTTATAAATGTAAAAAGGTTTGTTTGAATGAA
>CAJFOG010000046.1 GCA_904395785.1 uncultured Eubacterium sp.
ATTGAGAATAGAAAAAGAACGAGAATAGTAAGCATGAAAATGCCAAGAGTTAGAAGAGCAATGAGGGCAAGAAATAGAGGATAAGTCTAAATGAGCAATGATATTATCATAAATAAATTGGTTTAACTTGACTTTGATAGGAAAATTAGCTATTATCATAATGTTCATTGGAACAAAGATAGAAGGTTAATGTGGTAGTTGGCTTCTATCTTTTTTTTTAACCTTTCTAAAATAAAGTATAACGTAAGATTAGATAATAAGAAAGCCAAACCCCATAAATTGTAAAGGAAAAAAGAAAACCACCCCAAGAAAATGTGGTGGCAGGGGTCGACCCCAAGTAAATCCAGTATATCAAAAAGTATAGTCATCAATTTGATAACTATACTTTTTATTACTACTTAGATGAGCAATAAGCATCAATTGTATTTACGACTACTTTCGCTTTCGCAACAGCCTCTACAACTGTTTTAGCGCCAGTAACAACATCACCACAAGCAAATACGCCTTCTTTTGTGGTATTTCCACGTTCATCAATTACTAATAAACCATACTTATTTGTTTCTAAATCAGTAGTATTCGAAACAATGTTATTTTTGGGACTTTGACTAACCGCAATAATAACAGAATCAGCTTGTATTAATTTTTCAGAGCCTTTTATTGTTTTCATTGTAAAGCTTCCATCTTCATTTTGAACTTTTTGTGTATCAATAACAATAACCCCTTCTTCTGTAATTTCTATAGGTGCTTTATATAATTCAAATTGCACACCTTCTTCTTTTGCCTCTGCAATTTCAACTTTAGTTGCAGTCATATCTTCAAAACCTTTTCGATATACAACGGTAACATCTTCTGCTCCATAGTATTTCGCACTTCTTGATGCATCCATTGCTACATTACCAGCACCTATCACAATGACTCTTTTACCTAAATGATACGATTGTGGAGATTGTAAGTAATCAATAGCATAATGAACATGTCCTAATGTTTCTCCTTTAATATTTAATGTTTTTGGATTCCATACACCAGTTCCTATCATAACAGCATCATAACTATCTTCTAGTAGTTTATCAACCGTTGTGACTGGACCAACTAATGCGTTATATTTAATCTTAACATTTAATTCTAATAAGCGCTTTTCCATATTTTCTAAGATTTCTCTAGATAACCTAAAAGAAGGAATACCATATTGTATAACACCTCCAATTTTAGAGTTTTTCTCAAAGATTGTAACTTTATATCCTTTTTTCGCAAGAATAAATGCAGCAGTTAAACCAGCAGGGCCAGAGCCAACAATCGCAATACGTTTATCTAAAATTTGTTCTTGTGTAAAAGAAGCATCTTTCAAGTACTGTTCAGAAATAAAACTTTCAATCGCATGAAATTTAACTGGTTCACTTTTAATACCTCGAATACAATTTCCTAAACATTGATCTTCATGGGGACAAATTAGTCCACAAATAGCAGATAAAGGATTATTTTCAAATAACATTTGTCCTGCTTCAAAAATTTTTTCATCTTTATAAAGTTGCATAATTTCAGGTACAGGAGTACTAATCGGACAATGTTGTTTACATCTTGGATTTTTACATAAGAAACAATTATTTGCTTCTGTATGTAATTGATTGATATTTAATGCATGCATATAATAACCTCCTAATGCCATATATTTTTTATGCATTCTCAAATATTATAAAATTATAAGGGAAGAATCACAAGCAATGTGTATTTTATTTTATATTTTTGTATCAATTAGACATTAGATTCTTTTAATAATTGTTTTCCTAAAGATTCTAAAATAAATAAAACAGGTACTTGTGTTGTGATTGTAAATGTATTATATGTTTTTTCTGATGGTACATAATAAGTAAAAGATGCATCACTAAGTTTTTGTAATGTGTTTTCATCTTGATTTGTAATACAGATGACAAAGCATCCTGCTTCTTTAAAAGCTCTTGCATGTTCAATACTTTGTTGAGTCTCTCCACTTTCTGATAAAATAATCGCGACAGAGTCTTTTAAAATTGCATGTAAGATTGGATAAAAAGGATCTGTTATACTAAAACTTATTTTACCCATATTAGTGAAATAACGAGCAGCATATTCTGCTAAAACACCACTTGTGCCAACTCCTGCAAAGATAATATGATTTTTCTTTTTTATTTTATCTGAAAGCATAGCTAGTTTTTTATAAAAAGAAGCGCGATCAATAGAATTAAAGTAGTTCATCATAATAGAAATATCTTGATGATTAGCTATTGGATCAGACTGTGAAAGATAAAGACGATATCTAATTTTAAATTCTGCAAAGCCATCACATCCCACCTTTTTACAAAATCTAATGATTGTAGTAGGAGAAACATGTATTTCTTGTGATAATTCTTTAATCTTCATCTGTAAAACTTTTTCTTGATTATCTATAATATATTGATAAATCATACATTCTAGTTCATTTAAAGATTTTATTTGTTCAATTGTTAACATAATAACCTCTATTTTTTACTGTAGTTTCTAGTATCTTTTTATTTTTGTGTAAATTCTATTTCGATTCCATTTGGATCATGTACTTTCAAATACGGTGATTTTGGTGGTTGATTGATAATTTCACTCGGTGTATATCCTAAAGATATCATTTGTTCTCTTAATAATTCTAAACTAATATCTGTAAGGAAACTAAAGATCATATGGGAGGTATGAATAGGCTTAACATGTGGAAATTGAATAAATTCTAACATTGTTTCTTCTTCTTTATTTGTACAAAAAGCAATTTCACCTTGTGGAAGGTGGATACGATTCACAACTTTTAAATTCACAAGTTCTGTATAAAAGTGTAAAGTTTTTTCTAAATTTTTCACAAAAATGGTAATATAATTTAATTTCATAAATATTCCTTCTTTCTATGATATTTATATTGTAACAAGAATATGTTAAAATAACCAAGAGTAAAGGAGAAAAATTTATGAAAGAAATATTAAGTAGAATGCATAGTGGACAATTATATAATTGCTATGATGAGGAATTATTAAAGGAGCAGGTACAATGTTTAGATCATGTACATGCGTATAATTTATTGCGTCCAAGTCAACAAAAAGAAAAACAAGAATTAATGAAGAAGATGTTTGCAGAATTAGGAGAAGGCTGTTATTTAGAAACACCATTTTATGCGAATTGGGGAGGTAAGAATGTACATTTAGGAAAAGGAGTATATGCTAATTTTCATTTAACATTAGTAGATGATACACATATTTATTTAGATGATTATGTCATGATTGGACCAAATGTTACAATTTGTACTGCAACACATCCTATTGACCCAACATTAAGACAACAACAAATTCAATATAATAAACCTGTACATCTACATAAAAATGTATGGGTGGGTGCAAATGTTATGATTATGCCAGGTGTTACAATTGGAGAAAACTCTATTATTGGAGCAGGTAGTGTTGTCACAAAGGATATACCAGCAAATGTTGTTGCCTTTGGGAATCCATGTGTTGTATATCGAGAAATTAATGAAAACGATAAAAAGTTTTTTGATGGTAATAAGATGATAGATTTATAGGTAGTATATGAAGATAGAAGATGTAAAAAAGCGTTCCTTAGAAATTAGAAAATTGTATCATGAACTAGAGGAAAAATATCACGGTAGCCAATGGACAATAGAAGAAGATGCCTTAGCCTTTCTAACTGATGCAGGACTTGTAGGTAGATTGACTATGGATCATGTAAAGAGATGGCCAAAAGATCATGAGGATACATTGGAACACAAAATAAGTGAATGTATCTGGTGGTTAATGGTACTATCAGATAGAATGAATATTGATATTGAAGAAAGTCTTGAACAATTTTTATCTGAAAAAGAGAACTATTTAAAATAATTAAGTTAAGAGTTAGCAAGGAATGCTAGCTTTTTTTAGTAGTTACTTTCATAAAAACAAGTTATAATAAAGATAAATAAGGAGTGTTTGTATGATTTCTAAAAAACAGTTTGAGAGTTTACAACCAAAAGAGAAAAATGTATTTACATATATTATGGCAAATAAAGATATGGCAGGGTATATGAATGTTAGGGAATTAGCTCAAGTATGTGATGTGTCCACTGCTACAGTATTACGTTGTGTCCATAAGATGGGATTCGATAGTTATCATGCTTTTAAGTATTGGTGTCATCATGAGGAAAAGGATGAGAAGAAATTTTCATATCATAAACAAAGGATTATATCATGTTTGCGAAAAATGGATTCTGAGTTGTATCAAGAACGATTAGAGGAAGCAGCAAGCATTATTTGTGAATGTGAACTTGTTTTATTTATGGGTATTGGGAATTCAGGAGGAATCGCTAGTTATGGTGCTCGTTGTTTTTCTAACAAGGGGATGTTTTCTTTGTGTATGGATGATCCTTTTTATAATTTTTCAAGAATGCCAAAAAAGATGGCTATTATAATATGTAGTGTTTCAGGGGAAACACCTGAAATTATTCGTCGATTAGATACATTTATTGAAGCCAAAATTCCAATGATATGTATCACGAAAAGTTATGAGAGTACCATTGCACAATTATGCGACTTAACATTGGCATATGAAGTAGAATTTCAACGAAATAAGGATAGTTTTGATATGTCATCACAAATCCCAACTGTATTATTAATTGAGGAATTGGCACACATGATATATGAGAAAAGAACAGAAATGTAACTATTTGTTACATAAAAGATACAAATTACAGAGGAAGATACCTCTGTTTTTTTTAAAGAAAACATATTCAAAAATGAAAGCGAATACAATATAATGTGTCTGCGCACAAATATTGGCCAAGACTTATTACTAGAAAGAGGAGGAGTCATTATGAGTATTATGGATTCTCTGCAAGAAAAAATGGAGGCTACATTAGTTCCTTTTGCAGCAAAAGTAAATGGACAACGTCATGTTGCAGCTGTTCGAGATGCGTTTACTTTAGCATTTCCAATGACACTTGCAGGTTCAATTATTACATTAATTAATTATGCGATACTATCGCCAGATGGTTTTATTGCAAAGTTATTATTTTTACCAAAGTTCTTTCCTAATTTAGCTGATTATCAAGCTGTTTTATCACCTGTATTAAATGGGACAGCAAATATTATGTCAATTCTAATTGTATTTTTGACAGCTTATAAATTAGCAGAAGCTAATAAAGGAGATAAAGTATTATCAGCAGTTTGTGCGATAGGTGTATTCTTTATTATGTATCCACCTTATATTGCACAAGAAGCAGGTGCACCAGCACTTTCTACAGGATATTTAGGAGCACAAGGATTGTTTGTTGCGTTAATTATAGGTTTGATTGTTGGGGAAGTTATGCCTCGATTACAAGCAAATAAAAAATTGGTTATCCGTATGCCTGATGCGGTTCCACCAGCAGTTGCTCAGTCATTTAATTTATTAATACCAATCATATTTGTGTTAGTAACAGGCTCAATTTTAAATTATGTGTTTAATATGATAGAAACTGGTGGTATTCAAGAAGTTATATATCATGCGATTCAAGCTCCATTTTCTAATCTTGGGGGTAATATTATTACGATATTATTGTTTGTAGTAGTACAACAATTCTTATGGATTTTAGGGATTCATGGACCAAATACAATGAGTGCATTACGTACGGTTATGTTTGCGGAAGCAGGAGTAGCAAATTTAGAATATTTTGGAACGCATGGAACTACAATAGGTACTCCATTTCCAATTACATGGGTAGGAATTAATGATGCTTTCGGGAATACAGGAGGTTCAGGGGCAACGCTTGGATTAATTATTGCGATTTTCTTAGTTGCTAGAAAAGATAAACAACAAATGGAAATTGGAAAATTAGCAGCAGTACCAGGCTTATTTAACATCAATGAACCATTAATTTTTGGTTTACCGATCGTAATGAACCCTATATATTTAATTCCATTTATTTTAGCACCAGTCGTATGTAACATCGTTGGTTTCTTATGTGTTGGTGTATTTGAACTCATACCACCTGTATCTGTAGATGTTGGATGGACAACTCCTGGATTTTTAATTCCATTTTTAGGATCAGGTGCTAATAATTTCTTATCATTAGGAATAGGGATTTTATGTGTAGTAATCAGTACATGTATTTATTTACCATTTGTACGTGCAGCAGCAAGTGCAAATATAAAAAAACAACAGGAGGAAAATTAAAATGAAGAAAATAGCGTTATTATGTGCAGCAGGAATGTCAACGAGTGTATTGGTACAAAAGATGAGACAAGCAGCACAAGAAATGGGATTTGAATGTGAAATTGAGGCATATCCAGTAGCAGAAGCAAAAGAAGTAGGAGAACATGCAGATGTAATGTTACTTGGACCTCAAGTTCGTTATGAATTAAAGAAAACACAATCATTAGTTTCATGTCCAGTTGATGTGATTGATATGGCTGCCTATGGAACAATGAATGGGAAAAAAGTAATAGAACAAGCTAAAAAATTAATAAACTGTTAAGATAAGGAGTGGTAACATATGAAACAAAACCATCAAATGCAACAAGCATTTTTATGGAAAAGAGGTATAGCCTATTTGATTGACTGGTATATTTCAGCAGTATTAATTTCTATACCAGTTATGATGATGCATCAACATATGTTTTCCACTCCATCTTATATTATGAATTTACAAGTATTTCCATTGATGAATGCTTTATTCATACTATTGCTTTGTATAGGTATTATATGCGTATATTTTATTTGGATACCGTATAAGTGTAGTGGAAAAACATTAGGTAAAAAAATAATGGGAATTAAGATTATGGAAGTATCAAACAAGAAACTAACATTATCATGTTTGTGTTTACGACAATTATTCGGATGTATACTAGTGGAAGGTAGTTTATATACGATTACTCCTCTTATATTACAAGTAGTATTTTATGGTCATAATCAAATCATACAATATATGATTTATGTATATTACTTTATTACAATTGTAACGATTGTATGTATGATGATAAGGAAAAAAGCATTACATGATATGTTATCAAAAACAATTGTTGTACATGGTTAGAAAGGAAATAATATGGGATTTAAACAAGGATTTTTATGGGGTGGGGCAGTAGCCGCACACCAATTAGAAGGAGCCTATAATATAGGTGGAAAAGGGTTAAGTATTATGGATGTTTGCACCGTAGGAAGTGTACATGAACATCGTCAAATTACCAAAGGGATTATCGAAGGAAAGATTTATCCAAATCATGATGCGATTGATTTTTATCATCGTTATAAAGAAGATATTGCTTTGTTTGCCCAAATGGGATTTCGATGTTTTCGAACATCGATTGCATGGACACGAATTTTCCCAACAGGAGAAGAAAGTGAACCAAATGAGGTAGGTTTACAATTTTATGACGATATGTTTGATGAATGTTTAAAATATGGGATACAGCCAGTTATTACATTGAGTCATTTTGAAATGCCATATGCATTAGTAGAAAAATATGGTGGTTGGAGAGATCGTAAGTTAATTGATTTATTTGTGAAATTTGCGACAGTATGTTTTCAACGTTATCAACATAAAGTTAAGTATTGGATGACTTTTAATGAAATTAATAATCAAGCTAATTTTGAACATGAAGGTAGTATTTATTCTGATTCAGGAATTCTTTACAAAGAAGGAGAAAATAAAGAGAAAACAATGTATCAAGTAGCTCATTATGAATTAGTCGCAAGTGCAAAAGCAATTGCGATAGGTCGTAACATCATACCTGATGCTCATTTTGGGTGTATGATCGCAATGTGTCCAATTTATCCTTACTCATGTAAACCAGAAGATATTGTAATGGCATATAAAGCAATGCAGAAACGCTATTACTATACAGATGTACATGTATTTGGTAAATATCCACCAAACATTCTTGCATTATGGAAACGTAAAGGATACGATATAGATGTAACAGAAGAAGATTATCAAATCTTACAATCTGGTTGTGTTGATTATATAGGTTTTTCTTACTATATGTCATTTGCGATTCAACATAAAAAAGAAAATCAATATTTTGATTATAATGAGGCAAAAGATTTAGTAAAAAATCCACACGTAGATGCAAGTGATTGGGGATGGCAAGTAGATCCTGTAGGACTAAGATATGCATTAAACTGGTTTACTGATCGTTATCATTTACCATTATTTATTGTGGAAAATGGATTAGGTGCATACGATAAGGTAGAAAATGATGGTAGTATCCATGATACATATCGTATCGATTATTTAAGAAAGCATATTGAACAGATGCGTTTAGCTGTAGATGAAGATGGTGTTGATTTAATAGGATATACACCATGGGGATGTATTGATTTAGTTGCGGCAAGTACAGGGCAAATGAGTAAACGTTATGGATTTATTTATGTGGATAAACAAGATGATGGAACAGGTAGTTTAAAGCGTAGTAAGAAAGATAGTTTCTTTTGGTTTCAAAAAGTTATAAAGACAAATGGAGAGGATATAGAGTGAAAGTTGCTGTATTGGATATTGGGGGAACATTTATTAAATATGGCTACATGTTGGATGAACAACTTATAACATGTGGAAAAATGAAAACTCCTAATAATATGGATAGTTTGTGGAAAACTTTAGATGATATATGGGATTGTGTGCATGAAGATGTGGAAGGATTGGCAATTAGTATGCCAGGAGTGATTGACAGTATAAAAGGTCATGCATATAATGCAGGTTCTTTATTATATTTTAAAGAATGTAACTTTGCTCAGATGCTGTCAAAACGTTATGGTGTTTCTGTGTGGATTGGGAATGATGCAAAGTGTGCAGGTATTGCGGAAGTAGGTTATGGTGTTTTACAAGGAGTACAGGATGCAATTGTGGTAATCTTAGGAACTGGAATTGGTGGCTGTATTATTAAAGATGGTAATATTCATTATGGTTCCCATTTTTCAGCAGGAGAAGTTTCTTTTCTACAAGTGAATATTGATGCATATGATCAAGTAGATAATTGGTGGTGTAACGTAAATGGAAATCAAGCATTGTTGCAATATGTGCAACATCATCTACACACAAATCAAACATATAGTGGAGAAGAAATATTTGAAATGGCGAATAAGGGAAATCCTGCAGTTTTAAAAGCATTAAGACAATTTTGTATGAAATTAGCTGTCCAACTATTTAATATGCAATGCATCTTAGATGCGCAAGTGATTGCGATAGGTGGAGGAATTTCTGCACAGCCATTATTATTAGAAGTTATTCGAGAATGTTATAAAGAGGTAACAGATAAATTCCCATATCCAATATTTGTGCCGAACATTGAAGTTTGTCAATATCGTAATGAAGCAAATATGCTAGGAGCATATTATGAATGGAAAAAAATGTATCAGAAATAGGAGAGTTTTATGGAAGGAATAGAAGGAATTTGTTTTCAAATTATTTGTGCAGTTGGAAATGCTAGAAGTTTATATATAGAGGCGATTCAGGAAGCTAAACAAAAAAACTTTGAGAAAGCTGAGCAATTAATTGCACAAGGAGAAGCGTCTTTTGTGGAAGGACATAAAGCACATGCAGATTTAATTGCGCAAGAAGCAAGTGGAACATCTGTACAAGTGAATTTATTATTAGCACATGCTGAAGATCAATTAATGAGTGCAGAAGGATTTGGTATTTTATCCAAAGAGTTTATAGATATTTATAGACAACTATAAGAAGAGGTGAAACCTCTTTTTTTATATAGTACCTTTTTAAGAAAATTTTTAAAAGTTATTATGTTAAATATATATAATTAAAATTTTGTATGAAGATAGAATTTGAAGATAGGTTTACTTACTTTTGTTTTTTATGATTGTTGGTAAGTGTGGTATAATAAAGAAAATGAGGTGATGATATGAGAAAAGAATTACCAATAGGAATTAGTGATTATCGAAAAGCAAAAGAAGAAGAGTATTATGTAGTTGATAAGACAAAGTTGATAGAAGAATTTCTAAGAAGCAAATCAGGAGTAACACTTATCACAAGACCAAGAAGATTTGGGAAAACATTGAATATGAGTATGTTG
>CAJFOG010000047.1 GCA_904395785.1 uncultured Eubacterium sp.
AGAGGTTAAAAAATACTTGGAGGAAAATTAATATGAAAATATTAGTAACTGGAGGAGCTGGATTTATTGGCGGTAACTTTGTACATTATATGGTAGAAAATTACCCTAATGATACGATTGTGAATTTAGATTTATTAACATATGCAGGAAATTTAGAAACTTGTAAATCTGTAGAAGATAAAGCGAACTATAAGTTTGTGAAAGGTGATATTGCAGATCGTAACTTTATATTTGATTTATTTGAAAAAGAAAAATTTGATGTTGTGGTAAACTTTGCAGCAGAATCTCATGTAGATAGAAGTATTGAAGATCCTGAAATTTTTGTGAAAACAAATGTCATGGGAACAACTACATTATTAGATGCATGCGTAAAATATGGTATTCAACGCTACCATCAAGTGTCAACAGATGAAGTATACGGTGATTTACCATTAGATAGACCAGACTTATTTTTTACAGAAACTACACCATTACATACATCTAGTCCATATAGTAGTTCAAAAGCATCAGCAGATTTATTTGTATTAGCTTATCATAGAACATATGGATTACCTGTAACAATTAGTCGTTGTTCTAATAATTATGGACCTTATCATTTCCCTGAAAAATTAATTCCATTAATGATTTCAAGAGCGTTGGCTGATGAAAGCCTACCAGTATATGGAAAAGGTGAAAATGTACGTGATTGGTTACATGTGTATGATCACTGTGTAGCAATTGATTTAATTATTAGAAAAGGTAAAGTTGGAGAAGTTTATAATGTTGGTGGACATAATGAGCGTACAAACTTAGAAGTTGTGAAAACGATTTTACATGCATTAGATAAACCAGAAAGTTTAATTACATATGTAGAAGATCGTAAAGGGCATGATTTACGTTACGCGATTGATCCTACAAAATTAGAAACAGAATTAGGATGGAAACCAAAATATAATTTTGATACAGGTATTCAACAAACTATACAATGGTATTTAGATAACAAAGAGTGGTGGCAAAATATTTTAAGTGGGGAGTATCAAAATTACTTTGAAAAGATGTATAAGGAGAAAGGAAGAGTCTAACTATGAAGATAGCTGTAGCAGGGACAGGATACGTGGGGTTATCGATAGCAGTATTATTAGCTCAAAAACATGAGGTAGTGGCTTTGGATATCATATCTGAAAAAGTTGATATATTGAATAATAAAATTTCTCCTATAAAAGATGAAGAAATTGAAAAATACCTAAAAGAAAAAGAACTGAATTTGAAAGCAACACTTGATAAAGAGGTGGCATTTAAAGATGCGGAGTACATTGTGATTAGTACTCCAACAAACTATGACCCTGATAAAAACTATTTTGATACTAGTAGTGTAGAAGATATTATTCAATCAGTAATAGAAATTAATCCTTCTGCAACTATGGTTGTAAAGTCTACTGTACCAGTTGGGTTTATTGAGGATATGAAGGAAAAATATCAAATATCAAATATCATGTTTTCACCTGAATTTTTAAGAGAAGGTAGAGCATTATACGATAATTTGTACCCATCAAGAATTATTGTTGGAGAAAAAAGTAAACGTGCTGCGATATTTGCTGATTTATTAAAAGAAGGAGCTTTAAAAGAAGATATTCCAATTTTATTTACGAATAGTACAGAAGCAGAAGCAATTAAACTATTTGCGAATACTTATTTAGCGATGAGAGTTTCGTTTTTTAATGAATTAGATACATATGCTGAATTAAGAGATTTAGATTCAAAACAAATTATTGAAGGAGTAGGATTAGATCCTCGTATAGGTGATCATTATAATAACCCTTCATTTGGTTATGGTGGATACTGTTTACCAAAAGATACAAAACAACTTTTAGCAAATTATCAAGATGTTCCAAATAACTTGATTAAAGCTATTGTTGATAGTAATACGACAAGAAAAGATCATATTGCGGATATGATTTTAAAAAGAAACCCAAAAGTTGTGGGAATATATAGATTAACTATGAAAACAGATAGTGATAACTTTAGAGCAAGTTCTATTCAAGGAGTAATGAAAAGAATTAA
>CAJFOG010000048.1 GCA_904395785.1 uncultured Eubacterium sp.
TTATACCATAAAAAAACGTGTTTTCTTCTAAATGAAGTCAACACGTTTTTTTAGTATTTAGGACTATTTATCTGTCACAGCCCCTTATTTGTGCTATAGTACATTTGTTGTTTATATATTTTTTGGAACTATTTATCTCAGTGTAAATAATGTATGATGGACTTTTATAGTCAGTAATCATGAAATAATCTTTATAGATTGTATACACGATAATTTAATCTAATAAAGGTAATATATGATAAAATTATTTTATATAAAATGATGTATCTAGTGGAATTTTATCATTATCTATGATGATATGATTGATATAAGCATATTGAATACTGACATTATTATTTTTAAATAGATGAAATAAGGTGTAATAATCACTTATTCCTAAATCAGATATGATATAGTCCTTATAATGTATGATATGAGATAGGGATACTGCATTTTTTACTTGTTGGAAATAACTCGTTAAATTATGCATTGTGGAAAAAGTAGTTTCATCATAAGGGACAGAAAGATTTTTTTCAATGTTTTGTAGTTGTAAATACACATAATGATCAATTTCTAAATGAAAGACTGTTTGTATTTGATTTATGAGTGTAGGAATATCTTCATTAGAAGATATTTGAATTTTATAATCTTTTGTATTTTTTTGTTTTGCGATAACTAAGTTTGTAGGAATCATATACATCGTAGTTTTTGTGTCTGTAATATCGGCAATAATACAATAAGGTATATGTTCACTTACAATCAGATATGATGTGGATGTTTTAGCTTGTATGGGAATGATGTATAACATCACAATGCTTAAGACAATATAAAGTTTTTTTATCATAATAACACCTTCCTTATGGTGTTATGGTATGAAGATTTGCATAACTTATACATATCGAAACATAAATAAGGATATTTTATATGTGTTTAGGTAAAATACATGATATACTATTTTTATATAAAGGAGTGAATGATATGGAAAAAGTATTTCAAGTAGAAGGTATGATGTGTGGAGGGTGTGAGAAGCGTGTAAATACTGCATTGTCTGCAGTAGAAGGTGTAAGTGAATGTAAAGCAGACGCTTCTACAAATACAGTACGAGTTGTTTATGATGAAGCAAAAGTTAATGAAACTACATTAGCATCTACAATTGAAGATACAGGATATGATGTTATTGGATAATAAAAAAAACGTGAAATTCACGTTTTTTTATACCCAATCTGATAAAGACTTATGTTTCAAAGATAAATAAAAATGCGTATAAGTAGATAATAAGTATGGCATTAAGAATAATAATCCAATACCACATGTAATAGCACAAAGTAGATACCATCCGATAAAAGATAGTTCTAAAATGAATAAGTTCAGTTTTTCACCTGTCATCATTTGTTTTGTTTCATGGAAAGCTTCTTCTTTAGATATTGTACTGTTCTCTGCCAATAAGTAAGGCACCATCGCATATTCATATTGTTTAATGATACCAGGTATTATAAATAAAATTGACCATAATAAAGTTTTGATATCACGTAATGCCATAATCTTTACAATATTTAAATAATTATTTTTAAAAGCATATCCAATCATGGAAAAATTAGCTTGTTGCTTAGTTGCTTGTATGTGGTAAGCATAAACTCCTACTAAAATTGGATTACTAATTAAAAATCGAAAAGTAAAAATTGCTATGGTAGTAATGAAGGCTATAAGAATAACAATAAATTCATTTATTAAAAATATAGTAGTCATCAATTGTTTAAAATCTAATAGAATGCTAGGATCCCAAGAAGTTGTTTTTCCTACTAAAATAAAAAATACAATGGAAACTATCATCATTCTCCAATATTGTCTATCCATTGTTTGTTTTGCACGTTCTTTTAATTCTGCTCTAGTATACATCATTTCATCCTCCTAATTACTTGTATAGTGTAACATAGAAATCGTAATAATGGAAATAAAGTTATGTAAACTATGATATAATACTTATCGTTAAAATGAAGGTGATATTATGAAATTAGCTTATGTTTTTGTAGAGCATCCCATATTACATTTAGATCACACGTTTACATATTGTTGTGATGGTTTTATGTTACAACGTGGAATGCGTGTTCTAGTACCTTTTGGGAATAAACAAATTATTGGATTTGTAGTGCGTGTGGAGGAAGTTGATGCATCTTATGTGGAAACATTAGGATATACATTACGTGATGTCATTCAACAAATAGATCAAGAACCTTTACTAAATGAGGAATTGTTTTCTTTAGGGGAGTGGATGGCACAAGAATATTTATCTGCTCGTATTGCTTGTTATCAATGTATGCTTCCTTCTAAATTAAAACCTTCATCTAATCATGGCCATATAAAAATGGAAGCATGGGTACGTTATGTGAAAGATGCATCCGTAAAACTTACTACAAAACAACAAGCAGCCTTAACGTTTATGAAGGAACAACAAGAAATGTTAAGGGCTAGTTTTTATGCACAATGTAAATCACCTGGTAAAAAACTAATTGAATTAGGATGTGTAGAAGTATTTGAAAAAGAAGCACAAGCTGTATTGTCAAATACAAATATAGAGGAAGTAAGTGTTGTATTAAATAAGGATCAACAATATGTGATTCAAAGTGTACAAGATACGATGGAGGCATCGATATTTTTATTACATGGCGTAACAGGGAGTGGAAAAACAGAAGTGTTTCTACAACTTGCCCAAAATACGATAGAAAAGGGGTTACAGGTGGTGATTTTGGTTCCCGAAATATCATTAACGCCACAGATGGTAAAAAGGGTTACCAAACGATTTGGTTCTCATGTGGCGATATATCATTCAGGGCTAAATGCACAAGAAAAGTATGAACAATACCAATTAGTGAAGCAGCATAAAGTACAAATTGTTGTAGGAACAAGAAGTGCTATTTTTATGCCGTTTGATCATTTAGGATTAATTATTTTAGATGAGGAACATGATAGTAGTTATAAACAAGATGCAAGCCCACGTTATCATTGTCGAGATATTGCGATACAGCGAGCAAAATTTCATCAAGCACATGTTATCCTTGCCAGTGCGACCCCTTCTTTAGAGTCTTACGCAAGAGCACATAAAGGGGTATATAAACTATTAGAAATGCCGAATCGAGTGAATGATTGTTTCCCTGATGTTCATGTTGTACAGATGAAACAAGCAGTTTTAAACAAAGAAAGTTACATTGTAAGTAATCGTTTATTAGATGCGATTTATGATCGTCTACAAAAAAAGGAACAAGTTATTTTATTATTGAATCGAAGAGGATATACGCCAATTCTTCGTTGTATTTCATGTGGTCATATACAAATGTGTCCACATTGCGAGTTAGCACTTTCTTATCATAAAGAGGAACAAGTATTAAAATGTCATACTTGTGGATATCAACAAAAAGTGCCTAATCATTGTCCTACTTGTCATGAAGCAAGTTGGCGTTATTTAGGAATAGGTACACAAAAACTAGAAGAATTTATACAAATTAAATTTCCACAAGCAAGGATTTTACGTATGGATGCAGATACGACAATGAAAAAAAATGCACATGAAGAAATTTTTTCATCGTTTGGAAGAAAAGAAGCAGATATCTTGTTAGGGACGCAAATGATTGCGAAAGGTTTAGATTTTGAAAATGTCACACTTGTAGGGATTGTGAATGCAGATGCAATGTTACAAAGAAGTGATTATCGTAGTGCAGAATTAACTTTTGATTTATTGGCACAAGCTTGTGGAAGAAGTGGTAGAGGAAGTAAGCAAGGAGAAGTGATTATGCAAGCGTATGATCCTAACCATTATGCGATACAATGTGCAGCTAAGCATGATTATCTAAACTTTTTTCAACAAGAGATGAAGTATCGTCATTTAGGAGGATATCCACCATATCGTTATTTAATATCATTTGTTATATCACATAAAGAAGAACAATATGTCCAACAAGCAATACAATATATGATGCGTATTGTAGATAAAAAAACAGATTGTAAAGTATTGGGACCCGCAACATTATTAAAATTAAAAGATTTATATCGAATGCGTGTGATTTTAAAAGGAAAAAACCAACAGTTACTACAATTGTATGCGAAAGATGTGTACTTACAACATATCTCATTAAAATTAAAAGCAAAATTAGATATTGATGTCAATCCATTAATGTTGGAGTAAAAGAAAAGATAGGAGTTAAGTTATGAAGGCTAGAGCATTTGCTTATCAAGCATTAAAAAAAATATGTTTAGAAAGAGTATATAGTAATTTATATTTAAGAAAAGAGTTACATCAAGTAGGTGAAGTTGATCGTGCATTGGCTACGCAAATTATTTATGGAACACTGCAAAATGCACGTTGTTGTCGCTATCAATGGGAACAAGATGTACAAAAAAAAGTAAAAGATGATATTGGTATTTTACTTGATATGAGTGTATATCAATTATTGTTTATGGATGTTGCACCGTATGCTGTGTTAAATGATGCGGTAGAATTGGCCAAAAAATATCATGGACAAAAAGTAGGAAATTTAGTAAATGCATTGTTACGTAAAGTAGAGAGAAGAAAGTTTCGTGAGTATACAGGAAATGCGTTACAAAAGTTGGCATTACAAACATCACATCCTGATTGGATTGTGATGATGTGGAATGCTCAGTATGGAGAAGAAATCACTGAAAAAATATGTTGGAGTAATTTAGAAATGAAGCCACAAGTAGCACGTGTGAATACGCTTCGTTGTACAAAGGAAGAATTACTACAAGATCCATTGTTTATAGATGTGAAAGAATCAAAAGATGCATTACTATATACAGGAGGTTCATTGGCAGCTACATCATATTATCAAGAGGGAAAAGTTGTGATTCAAGATGTTGCTAGTCAATTAGTGGCAGAAGTATTAGATCCTCAGCCTAAAGAAAGAATTTTAGATGTATGTGCAGCCCCAGGTACAAAAACGACACATATTGCACAGTTGATGAATGATGATGGAGAAATTATTTGTGGAGATATTCATGAACATCGTGTTGCCTTAATTCAAGAAGGAGTAAAACGCTTAGGTTTACATAGTATACATCCGAAAGTGATGGATGCGACTAAACTTGATGGAATTGAAGGTACTTTTGATCGAGTATTGTGTGATGTACCTTGTAGTGGATATGGGGTATTATCAAGAAAAAGTGATATTAAGTATCATATGAAAAGTGAAGATATGGATACATTAATACCTTTGCAACAAGAAATTTTATGTAAAGCAAGTACATTTGTGAAAAAAGAAGGATATCTTGTATATGCTACTTGTACATTAAATAAAAAAGAGAATGAAAAGCAAATTGAAAAGTTTTTACGTACACACCCACAATTTGAGTTAGTATTTGAACGTACAGTATTTCCATATGAATGTAATAGTGATGGGTTTTATATGGCGAAGTTAAAATATATAGGATGAAAATATTACAATAATTGAAAGATTTTTTCTTAAATATGAAAAGAAAAGGTCTTTTTTATTGTTTAATCATTGAAACAAGCGTATAATAAATATAGAGGTGAGCGTAATGTTAGAAAAGAAGATAGTGGAAGAAATATTACAAGTTTGTTTAACAACTGGTGGAGATTTTGCGGAAGTTTTTGAAGAACATACGTACAAATCAAATATTAGAATGTTAAATGGAATTGTGGAAGATATGAATAGTGGGATAGTTCGTGGTGTTGGATTACGTATATACCATGGCTTAGAGTCTGTATATGCATATACAAATGATTTGACAAAAGATAATTTAATGAATATGGCGAAGCAGTTATCTGCGGCAGTTCATCAAGATACAAGGGCAGAGTGTAAACCATTAAAAGAAGTAGTATATGAAAATCAACATCAAGTTTTAATTTCTCCAAAAACATTTGATGTTGAGAAAAAAATTGCGATTATGAAGCGTGCAAATGATGCGGCGAAAGCATATGATAAAGTGATTGAAAAAGTAATCACAAATATGCTTGATGTGGAACAAGATGTTGTAATTGCGAATAGTGAGGGGCGTTATATTCGTGATAAAAGGGTTCGTACACGTTTATCAGTAAACTGTATTGCATCTAGTGATGGTGTCATGGAAACAGGAAGTTGTTCTCCTGGTGCTAGTAAAGGGATGGAGTTTTATGATGAAATTGACGTAGCAGGTGTAGGGAAAGAAGCAGCACGTATTGCGGTTACAATGTTACATGCGGATGATTGTCCAAGTGGTACAATGCCAGTCATTATTGAGAATGGATTTGGTGGAGTTATTTTCCATGAAGCTTGTGGGCATGCACTAGAAGCAACATGTGTATCAAAAGATCAATCTGTATTTTGTGGAAAACTCGGTCAAAAAGTTGCGAGTGAATGTGTAACAGCGATTGATGATGGAACAATTCCTAATGCATGGGGTTCTAGTAATATTGATGATGAAGGGGAATTCATGCAAAGAAAAGTATTAATTGAAAAAGGAATTTTAAAAAGTTATTTGGTAGATCATATTCATGGAAAACGTATGGGTATGGCTAGTACTGGAAGTTCGCGTCGTGAATCATATAAATATGAGGCTGTATCTCGTATGACGAATACATTTATTGATAATGGAGAAGATAGTTTTGAAGATATGTTAGAAGGGATTTCATTTGGGCTATATGCGAAAAGTTTAGGAGGAGGAAGTGTAGATCCTAGTACGGGTGATTTTAACTTTGCGGTAAATGAAGGATATTTAATTAAAAATGGTAAAATAGATAAACCAGTAAAAGGTGCTACTTTAATTGGTAATGGTGCAGAAGTATTAATGCGTATAGATAAAGTTGGAAATAATTTAAAATGCGCACAAGGTATGTGTGGAGCAAGTAGTGGTTCCATTCCTACCGATGTTGGACAACCTGCTATTCGTGTATCTAGTATGATTGTTGGTGGAAAAGATGGAGGTGTTCAAAATGGATAAACAAAGATGGTTACAAGCAGCACAAAAAGCTGGTTTAGAAGCATTTGAAATATATGAACAAAAACGTAGTGCAACTTCTATTCGTATTTATGATGGAAAAGTAGATGGATATAAAATTAGTGAATGTGACGGAATTTCTTTACGTGGAATTTATGAAGGAAAACAAGGAATTTGTTTTTTAGAAGATATGAATGATGATATTTGTGAAGAAATGATTCAACAAGTAATTGCGAATGCTAAATATATTACAAGTGAAGATAAACAAGAGATTCTAGCACCTCAAGCGTCCTATCAATCGATATATCGTAAGCATAAAGAAATTTTAGATACAGCTAACGACAAAAAAATTGAAAAGTTAAAAGCGTTAGAAACTGCAATTTTACAAATGGATAAACGTATTGCGCAAGTAATGGAAATCACGTATGGGGAAACAATTGTAAGTAGAGACATTGTGAATACAAAAGGTATGGATTTACACGATGAAGATGCTTGTGCATATGTAGTGGCAGAAGTTATGGCGAAAGATAAAGATGATACAAAAAGTGGCTATGATTGGATGTATATTTCATCTTTAGATGAACTAGATGTAGAAGCATTTGCGAAAAAAGTATGTGATAAAGTATGCGGAATGTTACATGCAGATATGATTGATAGTGGAACATATCCAGTATTGATACATCATGATGCGATGACAAGTTTATTTTCTGCATTAAGTGGTATGTTTAATGGAGAAAGTGCATTTAAAGGAATTTCTATTCTAAAGGATAAGATGAATCAAAAAGTGTTTGATTCATCAATTACTATTATTGATGATGCGTTAATGGAAGATGGAATTGCTTCTGCATCATTTGATGATGAAGGAATGCCTTGTGAAAAAACGGAAGTTGTAAAAAATGGAGTATTAACTTCTTATTTACACAACAGTAAATCAGCGCACATGATGAAAGTATCTTCAACTGGGAATGGGTTTAAAGCCGGATATAGTGGACCTGTATCAATTGCTCCTACAAACTTATATATAGAAGCAGGAGTACACACATATGAAGAGATGGTTGCATCTATGGAAAAAGGAATTATTGTCACAAGTATTACTGGATTACACGCAGGATTAAATACTGTTTCTACAGAATTTTCTTTACAATCTAGTGGTTATTATGTAGAACATGGTAAAATAGTTAAACCAATTAATTTGTTTACAATTGCAGGGAATTTCATGGAAATGATGTCTAATATTTCTATGTTAGGAAATGATGTAACTATGGGTATGAGTGGTATAGGAACACCAAGTATCTTATTTAAAAAATGTGCAGTAAGTGGAAAATAATTATATGAAAAGACTTCGATGAAGTCTTTTTTTATTGCATATTGTTGGAAACTTTAGTAAAATTCTTATATTAATAGAAAAAAAGAGGGAAAATTTATGTATAAAATAAAGAGAATAAAAGAACGATTATTTTATAGTCTCTTTCTTCTAGGTTGTATGATTACTTTTATATTCATTGGCATATTTTATGAAGCTAGTACAAATAGTAACAAAAAGAAAGCTTACCAATATGTGGATTTATACAGCCAAAAAGTAAAAGATAAATTACAACTATATATTGATCAAACAAATTTAATAGAATCATATTTAATAGCTTCTAATTATGAATTATCTGAAAAGAAATTTTTAGAGATAGCCAAATTGTTAGTTGACGATGATAAGATATTACAGGGAGTGCAATACTTACCCAATGGAATAGTTTCTTATGTATATCCTTATGAAGAAAATAAATATTCAATTGGTGATGATGTATTAAATGTCATTGATCGAAAAAAAGACGCATTGCATGCGAAAGAGAATAATGAAATTGTCATATCAGCACCTGTTGAGTTAAGACAAGGTGGAAAAGGGATTATTATAAGAAATCCTGTGTATAATGATCAGCAAGAATTTGTAGGATTTGTAGCTGTTACATTAAAGCTTCATGAATTTTTAGAAGCCACTAATTTAGATATGTTTAAACAACAAGATTATGAATATAGTTTAAGTGCAGATGATTATGGATATAAAAAGATTATTTCACAATATGCGCATAATGATAATTTAGAAAATGCCATTGATGGTAAAATTGAAATTGGAGATAATATATGGCACTTAAGTGTAGACCCTAAAAATGGATTTGTACGTTATGGTTTAGTTCTTCTTTATTTGATTTTAGGAATTAATCTATCTTATTTTATTTCTTTAGCAGTGGCAAATATATTTCAAAGAAAAGATATATTACAAATGATGAAAAATGATGATAAAGTATTACGTCTTGCATTGAGCATAGCTAGATTAGAAGTTTTTCACTATAATTTTAATAATAAAGTTTTAACTTTTAAGTTAAATGGGAGAAAAAAACAAGATTTATCGAAACAAGTACAAAATGTCCCAGAATCTTTGGCGAATACTATTGTTTATCCACAAAGTAGGCAAGCTTTTTTTAGAATGTATCAAGAAATCGCAAGTGGAGCAGAACAATCAACGAGTGTTATAAAAGTATATCATGATGATGAAGATTATGCTTGGGAACGTGTTACATTAGTTAATTTATCTTATGATAAAGGTACGTTAGATAATATTGTGGGTGTAATAGATGATATTACGGAAGAAAAAGAATCAGAAGAAAACTTCGTAAAAGAAAAGAAAATGAGAGATGTAATGAAGGGGGATTGTGAGATATACATTGAAGCGAATATATCTGAGAATAAAGTGTTAGTTGTGAATGAGGTAGTATATCCATCTAATATATCACTTTATGATAGTTATGATACATTTTTGGAGACATATATTCGTGAGAATATATATGTGGAGGATATGGATAAACTACGTGAAAATTTCAATAGAAAATCTTTAGAGGATAAATATTTTCATGAAGGAATTGATACTTTTACGTTAGAATATCGTTGTTTTGATATGGGAATGTATCGTTGGGAGATAGCCAATGTATATTTAACCAATATAAAAGATAACTTACATGTGATGATTGTTGCACATGATAATCAAACAAATAAAGAAAAAGAATTAATGTTGCGTTATCAAGCAGAAACAGATCCATTAACTGGATTGTATAATCGAAGTACTTTGGAGCAAAGAATTAAAAAGTATTTAGAGAATTCTTTTAAACAATATGCTATGTTTATCATTGACTTAGATCATTTTAAAGAAATTAATGATACAATGGGACATCTACAAGGAGATTATGTTTTAAAAGATGTAGCGCAAATTTTAAGTCAAAATTTTTCTACAAAAGATGATATAGGTCGTTTAGGTGGAGATGAGTTTGTAGTACTAAAAAGAAATGTTGTTTCTTTAGAGGAAATCGAGGAAACTGCAAAACGATTAAATGAACAATTGCGTATGACTTATGAAAAAGATGAACATGTTATTCAAATAAGTGCATCCATTGGTATTTGTATAGGAAATAAAGCTACTTCTTTTCAAAGATTGTATAGTAAAACAGATGAAGTTTTGTATGAAGTAAAAGACCATGGAAAAGATAACTATAAGATTGTGAATTTAGATGAAAAGTAGTGTTATATACTACTTTTTTCTTTTCTTTAAAAAACAAGCATTTATGATGTGAAGTTTCTTACTTTATATGATAGAATAATACATGGTGATAAAATGAAGAATTTATATGATTTTAATTATGATCAAATGTGCGATATGGCATTAGAACATGGATGGAAGAAATTCCGTGGGCATCAAATTTTTCAATGGCTATATCGTAAACGTGTAACCAATATAGATGAAATGAGCGATTTATCGAAAGATACAAGAGAAATATTAAAACAAAATTATAGTTTAAAACCATTAGAACTAAAAGATAAGCAAGTATCAGCTGATGGAACATGTAAGTATTTATTTGCCCTTGAAGATGGTGCATTAATTGAAACTGTGTTAATGCGTTTTGATTATGGAAATAGTGTTTGTGTAACATCTCAGGTAGGTTGTAATATGGCATGTGCTTTTTGTGCCAGTGGATTAACAAAAAAGAAACGAGATTTAACAAGTGGTGAAATTGTTGCCCAACTTGTATATGTCCAAAAAGATTTAGATAAAGAAAATGAACGTTTAAGTCATATTGTTGTCATGGGTACGGGAGAACCATTTGATAATTATGATCAGGTGATGAATTTTCTTGCGACAGTAAATCATGATCGAGGTTTGGGAATTGGTGCAAGACATATTACGATTTCAACAAGTGGAGTTGTACCAAGAATTTATGATTTTGCGAAAGAACATACACAATATAATTTAGCAATATCTTTACATGCACCAAATGATGAATTGCGTAGCTCATTAATGCCTGTGAATAAAGCATATCCATTATCAAAGTTAATGGAGGCATTGCGTTATTATGCGAGTGAAAATAATCGTCGCTTAACATTTGAATATATTTTATTAAAGGGTGTTAATGACCAAATGGTCCATGTGAAGCAGTTAGCGAAACTTATGAAAGGAATGAATGCGTATATAAATTTAATTCCTTATAATGCGGTAGATGAACATGGATTTCAAGGTGTAAAATATGAAGAAGCAATGGTATTTTATGATGCGTTAATGAAGCATGGTGTTCGTTGTACAATCCGTAAAGAACATGGTGCAGATATTGATGCAGCTTGTGGACAATTGCGTGTAAAACATATTCGAAAAGAGCAAGAGAAAGGCAAGGTAGTGTAATGAAATATTTTGCGAGAAGTCATGAAGGCTTGCGTAGAGAAAATAATCAAGATAGTGTTTTAGTTATGGAAAATGCATATCATGCGTTGCTTGCGGTTGTGTGTGATGGTATTGGGGGAGGAAACGCTGGTGATTTAGCAAGTCAAATGGCTGTTGCTCATCTTCGACAATGCTTTGAAAATGTAGATATTCAGGCTTTAAAAGATATTGAAGTAAAGCATTGGTTAATGAATGTTGTTATGGAAGCAAATGATATTATATTTACCAAAGCAGCTTGTCATGAGGATACAGTAGGTATGGGGACAACGATGGTTGGTGTTATTTATTGTAACGAAACAACGTATGTATTTAATGTCGGAGATTCTCGTACATATGGATTATATGAAGATGATTTTTTATGTTTAACTGAAGATCATACTTATGTTGCAGAATTATTAAAACGTGGGGATATTAGTGAAGAAGAAGCAAAAACACATCCAAACCGTAATATGTTAACAAATGCAGTAGGTGTATGGGATCAAGTAAAAGTGGATATAAATAAGATTAAAGATGATTATTTATCATTGTTAATATGTAGTGATGGATTGCATGGCTATGTAGAGGAAGATTTAATTCAACATATTTTAAGAAGTCATCATAGCACGCAAGCGAAAGTTGATATGTTAATTCAAGCTGCACTAGATGCTGGTGGATTTGATAATGTTAGTGTGATTGTATTAGAACAGGAGGATTTTGCATATGTCTAGTATGATCGCAGGACGTTATACACTTATTTCTTCATTAGGAGAAGGTGGAATGGCAGATGTATATCTTGGGCAAGATACAATTTTAAATCGACAAGTAGCAATTAAAATATTACGTGGAGAGTTAAGTAAAGATCCAATTACATTGTTACGTTTTCAAAGAGAAGCAGGTGCAGTAAGTAAATTGCATCATCCTAATGTTGTGGAAGTATATGATGTAGGAGAATATAATTATCGTCATTATATTGTGATGGAGTATGTGAAAGGAAGAACATTAAAACAGTTGATTTTACAAAGAGGTGCATTACACCAAGATGAAGCTGTTGATATTATGATTCAATTAACAAGTGCTGTTCAACATGCACATGAACATCATATTATTCATCGAGATATTAAACCACAAAATGTATTAGTAAAAGATGATGGAACAATTAAAATAACGGATTTTGGTATTGCGTTAGCACATGATGCGATCCAATTAACACAAGCAGATGCGGTATTAGGTAGTGCGCATTATTTAGCACCTGAAACAACACGCGGAGAAACGATCAATCATCAAGTAGATATTTATGCGTTAGGAATTGTTTTTTATGAATTGTTACGAGGAAGTGTTCCTTTTAAAGGAGATAATCCTGTACAAATTGCCATGAAACATTTGCGTGAAGAAATCCCAAGTATCAAGGAATTTAACCCAATGATTGCCCAATCAGTAGAAAATATCATTATAAAAGCATCAGCTAAAGATCGTACACAACGTTATCAAAGTGCGAAAGAAATGTTATACGATTTGGAACATTGCCTTGATTTACAAAATCAAAATGTTAAGAAAATTGAAATTGTACAGCCAATACGAGAAGAGTCTAATTTAGAACGCGAAAAAGAATTGAGAAAAGCAAGAATAAAGCGTGAAAAAGTAAAATCAAAAGTCGTAGAAATTAAAGAAGAAAAACCTAAGAAAAGTAGCGTAGGTAAATGGATGATTTCTATGTTTGTGGTAATAGCCATCATTGCGATGGTAGTATGGTTTGGAATGGAGTTTATAAAAAGTCAACAAATTGTGGAAATTCCTAATGTTGTAGGGAAAACAAAAGAAGAAGCAATGTCACAATTACAACGACTAGGTTTTTCCCAGGAAATGATTACAATCCAAGAAGAATTAACAGATGATAAAGCAAAAGATACTATTCTTAATCAAGAACCTACAAAAGGAAATAAACAATCTATTCAACAAGGGATAACACTTACGGTATCTAAAGGAACATATTATGTTGTGAAAGATTATACAAATAGATTGTATGAGGAAGTTTTAGAAGAGCTAAAACAACAGTTACCTTATGCGAGAATAGAAGTAGAAAAACGTCAAACTACAACATTAAAACCAGGATATATTATTGAACAATCTGGTGTTTCTATAAATGAGAAGTTAGATCCTCAAAAAGTCGTAGATATTAAATTGGTAGTGACAGAAAGTGTATCTTTTCAAATTCCATCCTTAGTAGGAAAATCAGTAAATGAAGCAAAGCAAATATTAGAAGAAAAAGGTATTACTCCAGTATTATATCCAATGGCAGTTTCACAAGATGAAGAAGTAGAAAAAGGGGTAGTAACAAAAGTTGATCCAGCAGAAGGTAGCTGGTATGTACAGGAAGGAGAAAACACAATTACGTTATATTATTATGAATGAGGCAACGATTATTAAAATTATATCGAATCGCTATGAAGTGTTAGATAATGAAGGAAATCGACATGTATGTGTAGCGATGGGGAAACTAAGAAAACAAAAATCTCCAGTTGTAGGAGATCGTGTATATATTGAGCATTTTGATTCTCAAATAGGAATTCAAAAAATTATGCCACGTAAAAATGAATTGGTAAGACCTTCTATCGCAAATGTTGATCAAGCAATTATTGTGATGTCTTGTAAGGATCCAGATTTTTCAACTGTCTTAATAGATCGTCTTATCTTTCAAGTATGTTATGCGAATATTCATCCAATCTTATGTTTTACAAAAATGGATATGATTACTGAAGATGATGATATACATCAACAAATTCAAGCATAT
Organism: uncultured Eubacterium sp.; assembly: GCA_904395785.1. Taxonomy (GTDB): domain Bacteria; phylum Bacillota_I; class Bacilli_A; order Erysipelotrichales; family Erysipelotrichaceae; genus Amedibacterium. The sequence goes on from CAJFOG010000048.1 coordinate 14,445, forward strand.
CGTGATAGTGGATATGAAGTATATGTAAGTGGAGTAGGATATGATAATCATGGATTAATCCAAGCATTAAAAGGAAAAATTAGTGTATTAACAGGGCAAAGTGGAGCTGGAAAAAGTTCATTATTAAACCGTATTGATCCTCGTTTTCAATTGAAAACACAAGAAATAAGTAAGGCATTAGGACGAGGAAAGCATACGACAAGACATTGTGAATTACACGAAATAGCGCAAGGATGGGTAGCTGATACTCCTGGATTTTCATCATTAGATTTTACTTCAATGAATATATTAGATTTAGCAAATACTATTCCAGATTTTAAACCATATGTTCATCAATGTAAGTTTAATGATTGTAAGCATTTAAAAGAACCTAACTGTGCAATACGTGAAGCTACAGAAAATCATATGATATCACAAGAACGTTATCAACATTATATAGAAGTTGCGCAAATGATATTACAGGCAAAACCTAAGTATTAGAAAGGAGTGGTAGTATGAAACAAGAATTAGTGATTGCACCATCGATATTATCTCTTGATTTTTCAAGAATGAGCGAACAATTAAAAGAGTTGGCAGAAAGTAAAGCAGCATGGATTCATTTTGATGTTATGGATGGACATTTCGTGCCAAACCTGACTTTTGGTCCAGATATATTAAAAGGTGTAAAAAAAGCATTACATCAAGTAATGGATGTTCATTTAATGGTTACTAATCCAGTTCAATATGCAGATGTATTTATGGATGCAGGTGCAGATATTATTACATTTCATGTGGAAGCATTGTCTAATATGGAAGAAGTAGTAGCATTGTGTCGCCATATTAGAAGTCGTGATGTGAAAGCTGGAGTTAGTGTGAAACCAAATACATCAATTGATTGTATTTTACCATATTTAGAAGAAATGGATTTGGTATTGGTGATGAGTGTAGAACCAGGTTTTGGTGGTCAAAAATTTCAAGAACAGCAGTTAGAAAAAGTTCGCATATTACGAGCTAAGATAGATGAGCGAAACTTACAAGTACGTATTGAAATTGATGGTGGAATCCAACAAGATACAGGAAAACTAGCCATTGAAGCAGGTTGTGATGCATTAGTTGCGGGAAGTTATGTTTTTAAACATAATGTGAAAGAAGCGGTGGAAACATTATTATGTCAGCAGTAATGTTAATTGTAGGAATGTGCGAGAAATTGCCAACAATACCTCAAAATTGTGATGTAATTGGAGTAGATTATGGAGCATATGTTTGTTTTCGTCATAATCAAAATATGGTGGCAGCAATTGGAGATTTTGATAGTGTAGATCCATCATTTTATGAAACATTACAAACCACTTCATGTCGCTTGATTTCTTTACCACAAGTAAAAAACGAAACAGATACAGAAGTTGCGGTTGCTTACGCAATGGAACAAGGATATACTGATATTATTGTATATGGAGCTTTTGGAGGCAGAATTGATCATGAGATGGCAAACTTATATTTATTGATGAATAGAAGATTGCCTATTACGTTGATGAATGAGTCCAATCGAATACGTATTTTACAGCCTGGAATATATACGATAAAAAAAGAGTATGAATTCTTATCATTTTTCGCGTTAGAAGATAGTTGTTTAAGTGAAAGAGGTGTACGCTTTCCAATTGAACAACGCAATATCACAGTAAAAGATATTTATACAGTATCGAATGAAATCTTGCATGAGTCAGCAGAAATTGAAGTGCATACTGGCTGTGTAATGATGATTGAATCAAATGAGAAAAAAAGCAGTGTATAACTGCTTTTTTCAAAAGGAGGAACAATGGAAGAATTACGACAACAAGAATGTAATTTACGATCATTATTAATGTTATTTTTATCTGCCTATCATAAAGTAAAACCAAATGCAGATATAATTGTAGAACATACATTATATGATGGGCTTTATTGTACGGTATCTAAAGATCATTATATAGATAGTGAAATTATATTATATGAAATGTATCATATGCAAAAACAACAGCTTATTTATGAAGAAAAAATAATTTCTTTACAAGAAGCAATCACATATTTCACAAAACATCGAATGTATGAGAAAGTAACATTATTGAAACAAAGTAATAAACAAAATGTAACAGTACAAATCTTAGATGGTTATATAGATGTTGTATATGGTGATTTATTATCTCATACAGGAATGTTACCTAATTTTTTCTGTATTTCATATGAACAAGGGTATTGGCTATCTTTCCAAGAAACACCTAAAATACAGCCAAAGTTATTCTCAGCATTTCAATTATCTGAAGCGTTTGGACATATGTTGAAAGTCTCAACCATTGCACAATTAAATACAGTTATTAAAGAAAAGAATTTTTATGAATTAGTATTGCTTTGTGAAATGGTACAGGAAAGACAATTTGCGAAAATATGTGAAACAATTATGAAACAACGTACTATTCAATGTTTATTAATCGCAGGTCCTAGTTGTTCAGGAAAATCATCAAGTTTACATCGATTAAGAATGCATTTTAAAATGTATGGTAAAGAAGCTGTATGTTTATCTATGGATGACTTTTATAAAAATAGAGAAGATACAGCGAAATTAGCAGATGGTTCTTATGATTTTGATAGTATTGATGCGATTGATTTAACACTATTTCATACAACAGTTACCAAGTTATTAAATAAGGAACAAGTACAATTACCAAAATATAACTTTAAAACAGGGAAAAGGGAATGGGACACCATTTATACACAACTAGAAGATACGCAAATTTTAATGATTGAGGGAATTCATGCATTACATCCAATCACTTCAAAATATTTAAAAAAAGAATTCACTTATAAATTGTATATCAATGCCTTAACACATATGAATATAGATGAACATACTAGAATAAAAACAAGTGATTATCGTTTATTAAGAAGAATTGCCAGAGATTCTATGACACGTAATTGGAGTGCGAAGGAAACACTGGCATTATGGAAAAATGTAAGAACTAAAGAAGATGAACATATTTATCCGTATCAAGAAGAAGCAGATGATGTAATGAATACAGCAATGGCATATGAGTTAAGCATATTAAAAACGATTGTACAGCCACAATTAGAATGTATAAACATAGAAGATCCAATGTATCATAAAGCAAAGGATCTATTAAATATCTTGTCATTTATATATGAAAGCGATGCTGATATCATTCCACGATACTCTATATTTGCAGAATTTATGGGGAATAGTATATTTTCCGTTTCTTAAATAAAAAAAAACAGGTTACACCTGTTTTTATAATGCTATTAGATAGCGTTTTTCTTTTTTAATGTTTTTAATGCACGAGCACTAATACGGATCGTTTGAGGTTTCCCATCAACTACGACTTTAACCTTCTGTAAGTTTACATTCCAGTTACGACGAGATGCACGCATTGAGTGAGAGCGTTTATTACCTGATAAAGGTCCTTTACCTGTAATTGCACAAACTTTTGACATACCGTTTACCTCCTTCCGTATAATACATTTACATAATTGCTTACATATAATAGCATTCATTTATATAAAAAGCAAGGTATTTTTTATTTTTTTTGTTTGAAATCATAAGAGTTATAGAAACTATTTCTGATATGGAATTATCGCAGTATTTATATAGTTTTGTAAAGATTGGTATTGCCCATCATGGTTATTTTTTATTTGTACGTCATTCATATGAATAGGTGTGCTTTTAGATAATCCAA
>CAJFOG010000049.1 GCA_904395785.1 uncultured Eubacterium sp.
CTTGCATATTCTGCTCATATCCATTGTATCTCATCTACAAAAAAATATCATGCAAATTTTGCATTTTTTCATAATTTTTTTATGATTCTTAGAATAAAAAAAGAATGCACCCCTTTTTTTCGCATTCTTATACCCTATTACATACTTTTTTCATATAACGACATACACCATATGCCACAATGGCACAAATCCCTAATAATACACTTGTAGATATATATTCCATAAGATTACCAAATAACATTTGTCCAACAGGTACAGTCGCTGTTGCGAAAGCTGTAGATAATGCGCTAACACTTCCTAACATCGAAATTGGTATAACATGTTGAATATGCGATAATGTCACAATATTACCAACCCCTAAGGTAAACATAATCACAAAACCACCAACTGTAACGGCTAATAACCGCACATAATAAGATGATGTAAACACAAAAATGCACATCATCAATAAAATAGTGAATGGTAGTAAATAATCCCAACGATATACTTTCTCAAATGAAAACCAAGATGCTTTTTTCAATAATAACACACCACTAATAAACATCCCACAAGTCATAATTCCCTCTACTATTCCATACACTTGTGAAGATACTTGTAGTTGTAAGTTTAAAACTGCTGGAAAAAAGATGGTTGTAAGTGGAACAATACAAATGTTAAATAATCCATAAGAAATAATAATACCTGCTACACTACGATATGATTTTGATACTTTATAATAAGTTTGTTTCATATGTTTGATAGAAGAAATAAAGCCTACGGATTGTGATGTTTTTGCTTGTTTAGGAAGATCAATAAAGCATTCTAGTACTGCGGAAAATAAGAAACTTACGATATTGATCACTACAATTGCACCAATACCTAAAAAACCATACAATACACCTGCTAATACAGGCGCAGCAATATTACAAAATGCCTGAACTTGACTAATATAGCTATTGGCCTTTGGTAAATACTGCTTTTCTACAATATCTGGAATACATGCTTGTACTGCTGGTTGATAACATGTCGCAATAAATGATAATAGTAACATAACAATTGCACTTACTTTCACACCTGCAACATTCAACCATAAACTTACTCCAAATACAACCATCACAATACTTGCTAATACATCTAGAATAATCATAATATATTTACGAGAATACGTATCCGCAATCATCCCTGCATATGGAGCTGCAAAAATATAAGGAAGAATAGATAAAGCAACAATATTTCCATATACTGCTGCACTTCCTGTAAGTTGTAGTAAATATAAAGATAATGCTACTCTTTGAATCGCACTACCAAACAATGATATAATTTGACCTATTAATACTAATGTAAAATTTTTATTCATTTGTTAATCCATAATCCACACAAATTGGATATCCTTTTTCCTCATGTTTCATTAAAACTGCATCAATCTGATATAACTCTTTTAAGTTTTCTTTATGTATTACACGATTCACATCCCCCTGAAATAAGACACTTCCTTTTTTCATTCCAATTATATAATCTGCAAACTTACACGCATGATTTAATTCATGAATTACCATGACAATCGTTACATGCTCTTCTTCATTTAGCTGTTTTAAAAGTTCTAAAATTTCTAACTGATGCGCCATATCTAAATATGTAGTTGGCTCATCCAACAATAAAATCTTTGTTTTTTGCGCCAATGCCATCGCGATAAAAGCACGCTGGCGTTGTCCTCCTGATAATGCATCCACAGCTCGATCTTTTAAATCATATACACCTGTTTTTTTCATTGCCCAAGTAACTATTTCATAATCTTCTTTACGTAATCCTTGTAATGGCTTTTGGTAAGGAAAACGTCCATATCCAACTAACTCTTGTACACTAATTCCTTCAGGCACTAACGGGTTTTGTGGTAATAATGCCATTTTTTGCGCTAACTTTTTCTCCGGTATTTTTCTAATATTTTTCCCGTCAATACAAACTTCACCATTACTAGGTGTCAACACTCTTGCCATCGTTTTTAATAATGTTGATTTACCACACCCATTTTCTCCAATTAACATTGTAATTTTTCCATCTGGTATACACACACTTTCATCATGAATTACAGTATGAGTTCCATACGATACTTTAATATGTTTTACTTCTAAACCCATGAATATTTACCTTCCTTTCAACATTAAATATATAAAATAAGGTACTCCAATAATTGATACAATAATACCGACTGGAATTTCAATAGGAGAAAATAATGTTCTTGCGATTGCATCAGAAAATAACAAAATACAAATAGAAATGATAATGGCAAGTGGAAACAATAAACGATGTTGATTTCCACTAAAACGTCTCGCTAACTGTGGACCTAATAACGCTAAAAAAGCAATATTTCCTGCAACTGCAGTTGCACAAGCTGCAAGTAATGTCGCAATAAATAAACAAGTAAACATTTCTTTTTTAATTGAAACTCCAACTCCTGAAGCTAGCTCATTTCCAATTCCAAATATATCTAAAACTCTACTTTTACTAAATGCATATAAGCATAATATGAAAACGAAAGGAGCACTCACGCAAATATATTGCCAACTACTGCCCCATAAACTACCATTTGTCCATGCTAATACTTGATTAAAATCTCCTTTGCTCATACTTAATTGATAATATGTAATAATTGCATTCATACCTGCATTTACACCAATACCACATAAAATAAAGCGAACTGGAAGAAGACCTTTTCGATATGCAAATGCATAAATAATAACTAAAGCTAAAATACTTCCCATCATCGCTACAAACGGCATCATCACAACATTAGACATAGACAATGAAGAATAATATGCACTTGTTTTTAACGAAATAAATATCACGACAAATAAAGCTGCCCCAGCATTAATTCCAATCATTCCAGGTTCTGCCAATGGATTTCTAGTAACTGCTTGCAGTAATGTGCCAGACACAGCTAGTGCACTGGCCACAATAACTGCCAAAACAATTCTAGGTAGCCTTGACTGATATATCGTAAATTCTTGTAATCGATTTCCTTGCCCTAATAATGTATGGATAACATCTTGTACTGACATCTGATAAGTTCCCATCATTAACGAAAATACCAACAAACATACACAGATGATACATGTAATAAATAATACTTTTGTATATGATATTTTTCTCATTAACGATTCTCCTTTCTCACAAGCCATAAAAATATAGGTACCCCAATTATCGCAGTAAACACACCAACAGGTAGCTCATATGGCGCAAGTAATAATCTAGCTAATATATCTGCAAATACTAACACAACAGCACCATAAATAAATGACAAAGGTACTAGCACACGATAATCTTGACATTTTAACTTACGTAAAACATGCGGAACAAATAAGCCTAGAAAAGAAATATTTCCAGCACACGCCACACATACTGCACAAATTGGAATAGTATAAACAATTACTTTACTTTTTGTCTGATAACTAGATATCCCTAATCCTGTTGCAACTTCATCTCCCATCGCCAATATATTTATTTTATTCGTTAGTAGCATACATAAAACAAAGAAGATACTACCTACACTAACTAAAATTGCTACTTGATGCCATTGTATTGTACGTAACCCACCTGCTACCCAAAAGGCAAGCTCATTTGAACGATTTCCAATTAAGGCAATAATTGAAGCCAAAGAGATAAAAAACATCCCTAAAGAAGTTCCAGCTAATAAGATTTTAGAAATATGTTGATGACTTGCTTTTTGTAATGTAAATAATAATACAAGCAACCCACTTACACTTGCACCTATTAAAGCTGCGATAAAATTACTACCAAAGAAAGAAGAAGTTACTGTTGAAATCGCTACAGCTAATACTGCTCCTTGTGTAACCCCCATAATGGAAGGTTCTGTTACAGGATTTCTTAATACTCCTTGCATCATTGCTCCTACACTTGCTAAAAAGCCTCCAATACATGCCCCAGCAATAATTCTAGGAAGTCTTACATCACGTACTAATTGATCTTCTAGTGTACCTTGATATTGAAAAATACCATGTAAAATTTGTTGTATAGATAGTTGTTTTGCCCCCACACATAAAGAAAGCCCAATACCTGCAAATAACAGCAGCACCCCTGCTGCTGTTATCCATTTACATTGATTTTTCATGCATTATCTCTCCATTAAATCCATGAATTCATTAACAAATACTTGTTTTCCAATACTGCTATATCCCATATTAAAGTATGGACTAGAAGCTAATTCAATAACATTTCCTTCTTTCACTGCACGCATATTTTTATAAATACTATTTTCTTTTAAAGATTTCATATCATCATCAGTACCAATGACAACCATGTAATCTGCATCAATTTCAGCTAATCCTTCATAAGAAATTACTGGAAGACTAATATTATCTTGTTTAGGTAAATTTGTTGGTTTTACTAATCCCATATCATCAAACATTACACTACCAATACCCGCAGCATCAAATACATATAATTGTCCACCACTTGCTAATAAAGGTAAATATGTCGTATCTTTCCCATATTTTTCTTTTACTTGTTCACCAACTTTTTTCGCTTCTTTATCATATGTAGCTAACCATGCACTCGCAACATCTTCTTTTTTAAAGATAGCAGCAAATGTTTCTAAATCTTCTCTCCAGTTTGTTTGTGCAAGCTGAACCATCACTGTAGGTGCAATTTCTTTTAATTGATCATACATCTTTTCTTGAACACTAGAAATAATAATTAAATCAGGATTTAATGCTAAAATACCTTCTACATCCATTGTATCTTGCATACTATATCCTAAAATTTTTGCATTAGATAAAATATCTTTTAAGTACGTTGGAAATTTAGTATAATCATATGCATCTGAATTTGCTGTACCTACTACATCATACCCTAAAATATGTAACATATCACTATTTCCACTTAAATCAACAATACGTTGAGGATTTGCAGGAATCTCTACTTCCCCTTTCGCATCTGTTACTGTAATTTTTGCAGAACTATCAGCTACATTATCTTTATTTTGACAACCAGTTAATGTACCAAGACTAAGTACAACAACTGTTACAAATAACATCAATTTCTTAAACATATACTTCTCTCCTTTAATTAATGTTAGTTTTAACTAACTACACGCAGAGTATAACATTATCTTTTATCAGTGACAAGCATAACACTTATAATGATAATTTTATCATCTACTTGCATTATTTTTTTACCTTTTTTATACTATAAGTATTACCACAATGAAAGGAGTTATTATGCAAAAAGCAACTTCCCCTCAACAATTTAAAGAGCTTATTATTAAAAATTTATCCTTAATAAAATCAGACAAAACCAATTATATCGAATATCGTAATACGAAAGATCCAAAAAGCTATATACGTCTATATCAAAAAGAGAACTTTTATGAATTTGGTCTTGCAAACTATCATATTCCACAAGATTTTCAAATACATTTTGAATCTAATGAACAACTGCTACGACTAGGAATTTTATTCGATGGTATTACAAGTTTTGAAATAGAAGAAAATCCTAACAATGCTTTCTACCCTTCTTCTTTTATCGTGTTGGAAAACAATATAAAAGGTATTCAATATTGGAAAAAAGGAGAATACTATAAAGGAGCAGAAATCACCATATATCCTGCTTATTTAAAAGAATTAGCAAAACGCCATATGCTATTTCAACCAGAACAATTTTTAATGTTAAATCATACATATCACCATTTACCATCAGGAATATTACCAACAATTCATCAACTGTTACGCTTAGATAAAGAACAAAAACTTAATTTATTTTATTTAGAATCTGCTATTTTAAATATTATCGGTAGTATTATAGAAACAAGTATTTCAAACACTCAAAATGCATTTCATCCTCAAATCGATTATGGGAATGTGAGAATTGGTAAAAAACACACTTTACACTTTAGTAAACACGATTATCAAATTATCCAAGATGTACATGATTACTTATTACATCATTATGTACAACCACCAACAATAGAAGCAATTAGCAAACAATTTTTAATAAATCCTCAGAAACTAAAAGCTGGTTTTTCTTTTTATTTTCAATTAACTATTTCTCAATTCATTACGCTACAAAAAATGCATACAGCAGTTACTTTATTATGTACTACTGAGAAAAGTATACAAGAAATTGCACAAGAAGTCGGTTATGCACATACTGCAAATTTTACTAGACGCTTTCAAGCTACATATCATTGTACTCCTTTAAAATATCGTTATCGTGAAAAACGGAAACTAAGAAATACAGATATCATATAACTAGAAAAAGACGTTATGAAGTATCATGGATATGAGAAAGTAAATGATAAAAACAAATATCGACTAATTCTTATGAAAAGAAAATAAGATGGAACACCCATATGCCTACATGGATATCTATTTGAATTAGAAAAATTGAAAGTAGATACAATGAAATATACTAAAAAATAGAAATGCCCTATCGAAATAAAAATTGTAAAAATGGTCCAACAAGAACATTATATACAGTTGCGAAAAATGGAAAAACAGCAAAAATTATACCAAAAATGAGAAAGTAGAACTAATGAGTGAGTATGAGTATAGGATACAATTTAACAAAGTATAATCGCCCAGTTAGAAGACAAATGAAGAGAAACAGAAAACTGAGTAAAAATCAAATTACTTTTTTCATAATTCTAGATAAAGAACTATATAATATAAATCATGAAAACGCATTTCGATAGGAAGTTGTTTTACTATGTTTGAATGATCATGTTGAAACAATTATTATATATTATAAAAAAGCTGTGGCTTTCAGAGAAATTTCAAAATCTCTTACTCGTCACAGCCCCTTTTATATTCAATAAGATAATTTTACACAAACCCGTTCTAATTCGTGTAATGGTAATACTGATAATACAGAAAGGGAACATTCTTTAGATTCAAAATCAGTCAATTCCATCGTTTCTTTAAAAAATACTTGTAATTGTCCGTAATACTTCATATATAATTGAATTTCCGCCTTACCTTTTTCTGTAAGCACGTAATAATATTGAGATTCATGTCCTAAATAACCATCTTCAGTAAATTTCATTAACATCTTACGTACAGAGGCTCTTGAAACACCTAATTGTATCGCAAGATCAATCCCACGAAACCCTTTCTCATCATTTTTTTGTAACTCTGCTGCTGTCAGCAAATATTTTAACTTCGCATGTGTTAACTGCATACATAAACTCCTAAATTATAAATCGTGATGACATTTACCATGGCAACTACAATTAGATGAACTACAGTTACATCCATTACCATTTTTTCTCACCATTTTTACAATATTTAAAATAACTGCTACTAATATGATAGACGCTATAATAATTGTAGATGCATTCATATTACACCTTCCTTACTGGACGAAACAACACATACAATAATCCTACAGTTATAATGAGTCCAATAACAGTCATCATTTGAAAATTACCAGTCATCATCCACATTCCTATCTGATACAAAATAAAACTAATAACATATGCAAACACGCACTGGTATCCAATTGCTATCCATGTCCATTTAGCACTTCCCATTTCACGATGAATTGCCCCAATAGCAGCAAAACAAGGTGCACAAAGTAAGTTAAAGACTAGGAAAGAATATGCAGAAAGTGTTGTAAAAGAAGCAGCAAGCGTTCCCCATATTTCCATTCCATCCTCTGCAACTTCTTGAAAGCCATATAAAACCCCAAACGTACTAACAACATTTTCTTTCGCGATTAAACCTGTAAATGTCGCAACTGTTGCCTTCCAATCCCCCCAACCTAATGGTGCAAAAATAGGAGCAAAGATTTGACCTAATGATGCTAATATGGAATCTGATTGATCTTCCACAAGATTGAAGTTCCATCCAAAACTTTGTAAAAACCATAAAATAACTGCTGATACAAAAATAATCGTACCTGCTTTTTTCGCAAATGCTTTTAAACGATCCCATGTATGAATCCATAAACCTTTTACTCTAGGCATATGATAAGGTGGTAACTCCATTACAAATGGTGCAACATCTCCTTGAAATAATCGTGTTTTCTTTAAGAAAATCCCCGATAAAATAATAGCCGCAATTCCTAAAAAGTATGCTGATGGAGCAACCCACCAAGCACCATCAAATAATGCTCCTGCAATCAATGCAATAATTGGTAACTTTGCGCTACATGGAATAAATGTTGTTGTAATAATTGTCATCTTACGATCTCTTTCATTTTCTATTGTACGAGAAGCCTGAATAGCAGGTACTCCACACCCTGTTCCTATTAAAACAGGAATAAATGATTTCCCAGATAACCCAAACTTTCTAAAAATACGATCCATAATAAACGCAATACGTGCCATATATCCACAATCTTCTAAAAAACCTAGTAATAAAAATAATACTAGCATCTGCGGTAAAAATCCTAATACAGCACCAACCCCAGCTACAATACCATCTTGTATTAAACTTTTTAACCAATCAGAGACTTGTAAACTTATTAATATTTGATCAACCAAAGATGGAATGTATTCACCAAATAATACATCATTCACCCAATCTGTCATTCTCGTTCCAATTGTGGAAATAGATAGATAATAAACTAAAAACATAATAAAGGCAAAAATTGGTAAAGCAGCCCAACGATTTGTTACAAAACGGTCAATTTTATCACTTGTTGTCAATACTTGTTTTTGATTTTTTACATACGTATCATCTAAAATTGATTCAATTAACTCATAACGAGCTGCCGTAATTAAACTTTGGGCATCATCATCTAATACTTCTTCCGCCTTTTCACGAATACTTTCAATTTCTACTAATATTTCATCAGATAATGTTAAATGCTTAATAGCTTCCTCATCATTTTCAAACATTTTAATCGCATACCAACGCGATAAATGATTTGGACAATGTGTATCTAGTAATTCTTGTATTTGTTTGATATATATTTCTAAATCATCGCTAAAATGTAACGGAATATGTGTATTTCCGTTTACAGCATCTAATGCTGCTTGCACAGCTTGTTTACTACCTTTCCCTTTTAAAGCGCTTGTTTGTACAATGGAACACCCTAATCTTTTAGATAAAGTATCAATTCGTATTACATCACCATGCTTGCGAACTACATCCATCATATTAAAAGCCAAAACAATTGGCAACCCTAATTCCATCAACTGTGTTGTTAAATACAAATTACGTTCTAAGTTAGATGCGTCTATTATATTTAATATTACATCTGGTTTTTCTTCTACTAAGTAATTACGTGCAACTACTTCTTCTAATGTATAAGGAGATAGCGAATAAATTCCGGGTA